>URJM01000020.1 GCA_900548225.1 uncultured bacterium | reverse complement strand
GGAGAGGGATACGCCGCCCATACGGGGGGAAGACACGGGCAAAGGGGTGTAGTCCGCATAGCGGCAAGGAGTATTCGCACCCTCAAAAACCCTTCTTCTGGCGCAAAAATGCGACAGAATTTAAAATCGTGTCAAAAAATGGGGTATATTAACGCCGATTTCGCAAGGTCATCCTGTTGTTGGACCGCATTTTCAAGGCGGTTCGACTTTGTCAAGTCAAACGCATAAACAAGAAACGTGAAAAAGTCACTTCTTCTTTTTGGCTGCCTTCTGGCGTCGCTTTCCCTTTACGCGTCTGGTTTTTCCATTTTGGAGCAGTCTGTCTCCGGCGTAGGCCGTGCCCTTTCCGGCATGGCCGCCTCTACTGACGACCCCAGCGCCCTGTACTTCAACCCTGCCACCGCGGCATGGGTGGAGCGTCCGACCCTGCTTGTGGGCAACCACTTTTTGACAGGTCGTGTTCGTTTCCACGACAAGGGCAGCACGATTCCCGGCCACGAGAGCGGCGACATCGTGCGCCGTACCGAGATTCCGAATCTTGACTATGTCTATCCCATTGGCGACGGCCTCACATTGAACCTTGCCATGAGCGCCACCAGCGGCACCGCCACCAACTACCACCTGAACTGGGCTGGTCGCTACTTTGGCATTGACACCTCCATCGCCGTCATCGAGGTTCTTCCCTCGGTTTCCTACCAGTTGACCGACAACCTGGCCATTGGCGTCGGCCTCATGTTCGACTACGCCAAGATGAAGGCGCGCCAGAAGCTGCCGACCGCGCAGTTTGGGCACGACGCCAAGCTCCGCACCGAGGGCGACGACTGGGACATGGGCTATTCGGCCGGTATCGTGTGGCGCCCTTGGGAGGGGACCTCCTTCGGCGTGGGCTATCGTTCCAGCACTTCATACGAGATGAACCTGGACGCCAAGTTCTACAACATCCCGGGAGCCATCGGAATCGGCAGCAGCTACAGGGACCGCGCAAAGCTCAAGCTCAAGATGCCCCAGAGCGTCACCTTCGGCGTCCAGCAGGAAATCACCGACAGGCTGACCCTTATGCTGGACATCGCCTGGACGAAGTGGAGCAGCATGAAGTCCCTCACCACCACCTTCGACAAGGGAATCCTCGTGAAGAGCAGCACCCAGACGATGAACTGGCACGACAGCTGGCGCTTCTCCTTCGGCGGCGAATACAAGCTCACCGACAAGTGGACTCTCCGCGCGGGAACCGCCTTCGACCAGAGGGCCGTCACCAAGAAGGAGAACAAGGTCGTCATGCTTCCCGACTCGCACAGAATCTGGGCGTGCATCGGCGCATCCTACCAGTGGACCGAGAACCTGCGCCTGGACGTGGGCTGGAACCACATCTTCTTCCACCCCAGCGAAGCCAAGCAGCATCTCACAGAACAGCAGTACATCCACGGAGAGTACAAGGGCTTCACTGACCTCGTCTCCCTGGGAATCAAATACGAATTCTAGGCAAAAGCAGACCTAGAGCCACAACACGACCCAGATGCGCCTGGCAAATGACGCGTCTGGGTCTGTTCATTTTTGCATGGCGGGGCAGGCGGAAATGGGTAGAATGCATTGAAGGGGATAGATTATCGAGCGTATCATCCGCTTTGGCAGGTACTTGCCTTTTGAACGAAAATCCCAGGGGCTCCCATCGATGAAGAAAAAACCTCTATTGCCCGCGCTTCTATTGTCCTTCCTGTTCATCGCCACCTTGTCTGGCGCTCCTTCGGCCGTTAATCTGCTGCCTGGCGACTCCAGTTACGAGGGCGGGATGGGGTATTTCAGGGACTGCTGGTTTGGCACTGGCGGCCCTGCCGTCGTTGAGGATTGTCCGGATGCGCCGGACGGGCTGCGCTGCGTCGTGGCCGAGCTTGCGCCTGGCGGGAGCCAGTCAAACAACGGCGACCCCATTCCCCTCAAGGCGGGCCGGCGGTATGTCCTTTCGTTGTGGTCGCGTGGCGACACCCCTGCGACGGGGACGGTGGCGGTCGTCAACAGGCACTGGAAGGACACCCAGACCTTCGACTACGGCCTGTCCTCCGAGTGGAAGCGTTTTGAGATTGCCTTCACCCCGAAGTTTGACGAGGAGTATTGGCTTGTGCTGGGTTTCAGGAACCCCTCCGAGACCTCGCCCGTCCATGTCGCGTACGATGCAGTGCAGCTGGAGGAGGGGGAACAGGCGACTCCCTTCCAGCCCCAGAGGGTATTCTCCGCAGGAATAAGCATCTCCTCGACGACGACCAAGGTCTTCTTCCCCGAGGAGACCCCCGTCCTCAGGATGAATGCCGCCGACATGCGCGGCGATACGCCAGGCGCAGTCACTTGGACGATTTCCGTGACGGACTACAAGGGGGATGTCATCGAAAGGAGGGACGGTGATGTCGAGTGGAGTGGACGCAGCTTTGGCATGCGCCTGCCGCTGCCATCCGGGACGCCTGGGCTTTTCACGGTCAGGGGCAGCTGGCAGGACGCGGTGAGCGGCGAGGTTCTATTCGAGGACATCCTAAGCTATGCGGTCGTTCAGCACCCGAAGGCGGACGATCCGGAGGTGGTTCCATATCTGGGCGTCTCCAGCTCCGTCAAGCCTGGCCTCGAGCGTGTGGGCGTACGCTGGATTGAGATAGGCATGTGGTGGCGCTCCTTCATGCCGACCGACTCCATCGAGAAAGCGCATTACGACGAGTTCCTCGCCCGCTTTGCCCAGGCGAAGAAGAGCGGGTTCAAGGTGAAGTTCTCCCTTGTGCACCTGCCATCCGCGCCTGCATGGGCGATGCGTCCGGAGGAGGTTGCGGAGGCCAGGTCATGGGGGCTTCCCTGTGACACACAGGGATTCTTCGGGACGAAGGAGGCGCTTGCCAAGCTGGGAACCGCCTTCGAGGAACTCATCCGCAGGGCTGGCGACGACATCGACCTGCTTGAAATCGGCGGGGAGGACGAATTGATATCAGGCAGCGAACCCTACTACCGCAGAAAGTATCCGGACGCCGTCGTCCACGGCTTTGTCCACGGTCCCGTCTGTGACGACCTTGCGGAGATTACGACCACCTACCTCCAGGCGTCCCGCCGTGGCAATCCAGCCCTTGAGATTGCGGCGGGGCGTCCCTCCGGCGGCAGCGAGAACTACTCCGACTTTGAGTTTTCCAGGCAGGTCCTGGAGCAGGTGGAGGGCAAGTTCGAATACTTCCCGATGGACTGCTACTCATTCAAGATGCGCTATTTGAGTCCTGAGAACATGCCGAACATCGGTTCTCCGAACAAGGAGTATCCGGGTGTCTTCGAGCGTGCCAACAGGATGACCCGCACCTACCTTGACGGCCAGAGGCCATTTGTTTCGGAGTATGGCTTTGCCATTGACAACCGCCTTGCCCCCGACCATCCGCTCCAGCAGGAGGAGACCCGCCGGATGCAGGCGGCGGCTCTTACCGCGAAGCTTCTGGGTTCACCCTTCTTCTTCTGGTTCAACACCAGCGGATGCATCGAGTCGAATGTCTTCGACTATGGAATGTGGCACGGAGACGAGCCGATGCTCCTCATCCCCGCGATGAGCCAGATTGCGAAGGTGGTCGAGGGCGTGCGGGAGTGCGATGGCCGCCTGGGCGTCCCCGAATCGAATCTGAAGATGGGCGTCTTTGGACAGAAAGACCGTGCATACCTGGCGTTCTGGACAGAGCAGGGCGAAAACCCCGTGCGGATTCCTCTCCCGGAGGGAGCGTATTTCGAAGACTTCCTGGGCATTCGGCAGGAACTGCCCGTGGACGGCCTCTTTGCCGCAAAACCCCTCACCCAGTTCATCGTGCTGGATGGCGTGGACGCATACGAAAGGCTCCGCGGCGCAATGAAGGAGGCGGAGGACTGCGCAATCAGCCTCGTATGGAGGCTGCACGTCAAGGATGCCTCCGAGATGCAGATAGAGTTTGACGACCTGGTTCCTGAGTCGACCGACGGGGTACTATGCGAGTATTCCTTCAATGGCGCGGGGAGGATGGTCGTCAAGAAGGAGGCCGGCACCCGATTCCCGTGGATTGCCACGGTCGAGCCTTCCGCCGGCGCGGAATATCTTGACATGAAGGTGACTGACGGGGCGGGGCGCTCCCGGGAGGCGCGCCTGGAATTTCCGTCCACCCGGCTCAAGATGGGCAGGAACGTGGTTTCGACCTTCGGGAATGAACGCCAGGACATCTTCCCCGCGGACCCCTGGATTCGCTGGGATGGCGCAGCCGACCTGGGAGGCGAAATCCACATTGATGTCGACGAGAAGAACATCACCCTTTCGGCCATGGTCACCGATGACTTGCACTTCAATACCAGGGACAATGAGGCAATCTGGAATGGCGACTGCTTCCAATTCGGGATTTCCCCCAGGGTGGACATAGAGTCGGATTTCGTCCAGAAGGGGTATGGCCCTGGCGACATCGAGATTGCGATGGCTCTCACCAAGGAGGGCCCGGTGGCGTACTGCCACTACGGATGGAAGACCGGGCCTGTCGATGGCCTGGACTACCATGTTGAACGGGATGACGGGGCACGCGTCACCACCTACAGGATTGTCATTCCCAGGGAGAAGCTTGGCCTTGAGAAGCCAGGCGCCTTCTTGCGGATGGCGTGTGTCGTGTTGGACGACGACGATGGCAGCGGCCAGTCATACCTCTTCCAGTCCTCGCCGGGAATCACCGGCACAAAGAACATCGACCTCTTCCAGATCTACCGGCTTCCCTAGGGCGTGGCGTGTCTGGATGGGCGCGACTTTCCGCCAAGGAGCCGGCATCCCCTTGAAAATCCCCTTGCGAAGATTAGATTTGTGTGTTTTTCCTGTGCCTATAACATTCGGCACGGGAATGCCATACGCGGTTATGTGAATCAATCAAGGCTTTTCTTCGAATTCACCGAGGCTTCCATTTCCTAAAAACAACAATAGACAAACCCCTCCATCATGAACAGCCGAACTAGTCGCTTTCTGATTCTTCTCGGAGTGCTTTCACTCGCCCTTCTCACCCCTGAATTCCTGGCTCAGGAGGCGGAGGTTGTCGAGAACACCGCCAAGGCCAGCAGGTTTGTCGGAACCCTGTGGGCGATTCTGCCGCCAATCATCGCAATCGGGCTCGCCCTCATCACGAAGGAGGTCTACACATCCCTCTTCATCGGCATCTTCTTCGGCTGCCTGCTTATCACAAACTTCAAGCCCATCGAGTCCATCGATGTCGTTATCCAGACAGGCATCATCCCCGCCGTGCAGGTCGGCGCCGGCATCTTCATCTTCCTTGTGACCCTGGGAGTCATTGCCGCGCTTCTGAGCCGCACAGGCTCCGCGGCCGCATTCGGCAAGTGGGCGCGCCAGCATGTGAAGACACGCTGCGGGGCACAGCTGGCCACCTTCTTCCTGGGCGTCCTTATCTTCATCGACGACTATTTCAACTGCCTGACCGTCGGCAACGTCATGCGCCCCGTCACCGATGCGCACCGCATCTCCCGTGCAAAGCTTGCCTATATCATTGACGCCACCGCGGCGCCCGTCTGCATGATCGCCCCGATTTCCAGCTGGGCGGCGGCAGTCTCGAACTTCACCAAGGGCACGGAGTACAACGGCATCCAGCTCTTCATCCACGCCATCCCCTTCAACTTCTACTCGCTGCTGACCTTCGTCTTCATCTTGGCGATTGTCCTTCTGAAGCTTGACTACGGCCCGATGGCCATCCATGAGAAGAACGCCTTTGAGAGGGGGGACCTCTTCACCAGCGGCGGCGAGGTCGGAGACGACATGAATCCGATTGAGAACTCCAAGGGCAAGTTCATCGACCTGGTTCTGCCCGTGGTCGTCCTGGTCATCACCTGTGTCTGGGGTCTGATGCGCGCAGGCGGCTATGGCACCAGCACCCACCGCATCATGGACGCCTTCGCCAACACCGATGCATCGCTAGGCCTTTCCGCGGGCGGCCTTGTGGCCCTCATCTTCACCATCGCCTATCTGCTTCTGCGCCGTGTGATTTCCGCCAAGGAGGCCTTCAAGTGCATTCCGTCCGGCTTCATTGCGATGGTTCCCGCCATTCTCATCCTGACCCTGGCTACTTCCCTCAAGGAGGTCTCCACCTCCCTCGGGCTGGCCAACTACATCGCCGACACCATGCAGGGCAACGCAGGGCATCTGGGCGCATTCCTGCCCGCAGTCATCTTCCTGGTTGCATGCTTCCTCGCATTCTCGACCGGCACCGCATGGGGCACCTTCGGCATCCTCATCCCGATTGTCTGCAACATCTTCCCAGGCACAGACCCGCTCTTCATCATCGGAATCTCCGCCTGCCTTGCCGGCGCAGTCTTCGGCGACCACTGCTCCCTCATCAGCGACACCACCATCATGTCCTCGGCGGGAGCCCGCTGCGAGCACGTCAACCACGTCTCGACGCAGCTTCCGTATGCGCTTACGGTCGCGGCAGTCTCCTTCGTCGGATTCCTGCTGGCTGGTTTCATCAAGAAGTGGAGCATCGTCTTCCCGATCACAGTCGTCCTGCTCCTGATTGCCATTGTCATCCTGAAGGTCGTCTCCAACAGGAAGATGGCGGCGAAAAGGGCCTAATGGCCGCATAGTCGGCGCACCCTCCTTCGCCGGGGATCTGTCTTCAGCGGAGGAGGAGCTGCCCGCAATCCTCCACCCTATCCTTGCAGGCTGCGCCTGATATATTCCTGGATGCGTGCCCGCGCGTCCGCCGAAGGCCTGGGGGAGTCCCCGAATATTTCAGGGTGGTGTGACTTTGCGTCTGCGACGACGTCCTCCTCAATGTCCTTGAATTCCGCCTCGATGTAGGGGATGTCGAAGTTCCCCATCCAGTATGGCGTCCGGGCGTATCTTTTGAAGCAGTCGATATAGCAGTAATACGGGAGACTGCACGGTGCGACATCAATGGCGTTTGCGCATCGTTCCTTCAGAAACGTGCGGCTTCGCCGGAGTGCGTTGATGTCACGCAGTGTGTAGAATAGGATTTCGGGCTTGTATCGTCCCGCGTGGGGGTATTTTGCGATTTTTGTGCCGACGTAGTCCCGGTCTGCGAGCCTGAACGAGTCGCCCTCCTCAGTATGGAAGTTCGTCTGGAGGATCTTCTGGTAGTCGAGGCGGTCGGTTTCATCGCGTTTGTATAGTGCGGCGATGACTGGGAATCCTGCACATTTGGAGGTTCCCGCGAACTCCTGGCTGGAGAATACGACGTGTTCCAGGAGCCTGTATCTATCGAAGAAGCCGCGACCCGCCTTGAAGTTTGCCTCCTTGATGAGATAGGAGAGTGGATGCAGGACTGCGACGAACTCCGGCTCCAGGATGGAATAGGCCAGCAGGGAGGAGATGCCCAGGTCCCGTGACTTGACCGCCTCGTCAATCGCGCAGGAGACGCCTCGCTTTATGCCGCGTCCGACAATGCTCGTGGTGTCGTTGTAGGGAGGATTGCCGACAATCGCGAGGCGCTCGCCACGGGTGATTCCATAGTTTTCGCGGGATATTCCGCTGAGGCTGTTCCGGCAGTGGCACTCGGCAAAGGGATACTCCTCCTTCGCCCTGGCGACTGCCTCGCGGTCTATGTCATTGGCGATGAAGCGTGCCCCGGGCAGGAGGCCATGCAATTGGAAGAATGCGCCGTATCCGCAGGAGATGTCGGCAATTGTCCAGGAGGAGTCCACCCCGTGCGCCAGAAGCCAGCCTCCAATGAGGCGGACATACTTCCCCGGGGTGTAGAAACTCCCCAGGTTCACGCGCCCACGGGCATCGAGATGGTCGACAACTCCGGACATTCTGCAAGTGGGTGGCTGTCTTGCGACGTCAGCCCCTGGCGGCCGCCGCAACTCCCCGCCTCTGCCTCATTTTCCCCAGACTACGCAGCGGTATGACGAGACGAGCCCCAGGAATGAGGTGGCTTCCCAGTCCACGCTGTGGATTTCAGTGATATTGCCGTTTGCGCATGCGGCCTTCACAGAGCAGTCGCCGGAGGCGACCATCCCGAGGTATGTGGTCAGAATGGCGACTCCAACCTTTTCCGGGGGGACTTCCTGGGTTTTGCCGGCGTTCATGGGGGTTCGCACGTCCGTGTAGAGGAGTCCTCTCGGCCTGCTGGTCGCGCAGGAGGATGCGAGGGCGAGGGTCAGGGCCAGAAGGAGTGCTATGGATGTCAGTCTCTTCATGGGGGGATTCCGCTTTGTCTTGGACTGCAAAAGAAGAACCCCCTGCGCAGGTTGTTGTCTCTGTGCAGGGGGCGTGTGGATTCAGCAGGTCAGACTATTCGCCGTAGACAACGCAGCGATAGGTCGACATGATGCCGAGCATGGAGTTGGCTTCCCAGTCCACGTGGTGGATCTTGGTGATGCCGCCGTTCTTGCAGGCCGCCTCGATGGAGGAGTCGCCGGTTGCGACGAGGTTGAGGAGCGACTTGGATTCGGCAATGCCGACCTTGGTTGCCTTCGCGGCGTCACCAGTCACGAGGGGGAGGCGGACATCGGTCATGAGGATGCCGATGGGCTGGGTGGATGCGCAGGAGGTGGCGAAGGTCAGGGTCACTGCAAGAAGCAATGCGACTGCTGTCAGTTTCTTCATTGTGGAAATGTCCTTTGGTTGAGGTGAATTGTTGATGTTGATTGTGACTATCTCTTTTGTGCGCTGTGACGCACAAATCCGTTTTCAAGGAGCTTCGTGACAAGCTCCGCGTAGCCAATGCCCGAATTCTCCATCATCTTGGGGTAGAGGGAAATAGATGTGAATCCAGGGATTGTGTTGACTTCGTTGAGGATGATTTCCTCGCCGGTCCCGTCCTTTTTCGGGGGCCTGTAGAAGAAGTCCACCCGCGCCATGCCGCCGCATTCAAGCGCATTGAAGACCATCGCCGCCGCCTCGCGGATCATCTCGCGGGACTTCTTCGGGAGCTTTGCGGGAACCTGCAGCTTCGCGCTGTCGCTAAGATACTTGCCGTTGAAATCGTAGAAGTCGTTCTTCGGGATGATTTCGCCTGGGTCTGCGACGACCAGCCCGTCGTCTTCCTCCAATACGGCGCATTCGATTTCACGTGCGCCCAGAACCGCCTGTTCGACAAGCACCTTCCTGTCGAAGCGGAATGCCTCGTCAAGCGCCTCGTCGAGGTCTTCGGCCTTTTCGACGCGGTTGATTCCGACCGACGAGCCTGAGGAGGCCGGCTTCACGAAGAGGGGCAGCCCCAAATCCTTCACGATCTCCTCGACGGGCACGTTGTCATCCTCCTCGAAGGCGTAGAACGGGGCGACCTTGATTCCCAGGAGCGAGGATGCCAGCACCTTTGTGCGTTCCTTGTCCATGCAGTTGGCGCTGGCGGCGACATCGCATCCCACATACGGGACGTCAAGCATTTCGAAGAGTCCCTGGATTGTGCCGTCCTCCCCGAAGGAGCCATGCAGCATTGGCAGCGCGATGTCGAATTTCACGGGCTTCCTCTTGCCGTCCTCGAAAACGAGCGCGGCTCCCTTGCCTGTGGGCATGGGGAAGCAGACGGGCGCCTTTGGAGAGAGGGCGACATGTTCGGGATCCCCGCTGTTGATGACAAATTCCTTGTCGCCGTAGTAGTGCCAGACGCCGTCCAGGTCAATCCCCGCTACGATTGGCGCGAACTTTGTGCGGTCAATGGCGTTGAGGAGTGAACAGCAGGAGATCAGCGATATTCTGTGCTCGGTGGATCTGCCGCCGCAGACAAGCAGCACGCGTTTTCTTGTAGACTTGGCCATTGTTCTCCGATTGGGGTTCTAGGGAAGCGATACGGCGGATAATCTACACCATGGAATCCGCTTGCAAGGTTTTTCGCAGAGAATAAACCCTGCTGCCGGGATTATGTTAACACCTGTTCCCGACAGGTGTCCGCGGACTTCTCCGCCCTGCGGGATTCGACAGATATGCCAGGGAGAGCACCCTCTCCGTTTGCTCCATGTTCAATCTCAAAAAATTATTTGCAGGGATGTCCTGGGGCACTCCTTGGAAGCTTGCGCTGCAGAAACGCATACTGGTTCTGGAGCTGTGCGTCGTCGTCGGCACCTTGGCCGGCCTTGCCAGCAGCCTGATGCACACGATTGCGGAGTGGCTCCATGCGCACCGGACGGCGCTTTTCGGTTCGGACGCGCGGCTTGCCTTCTGGCTCGAGCCCGCTCTGCCCGCACTCGGAATCTTCTTCTGCGTGATCCTGACGTCGCTATTGTGGCGGCGCCGTCCCTACGAGACCAGCCTTTGGATTGCCATCAGGGAGGCCCGGCATCCCGACCGCGGCATGCGCGAGTACCACGCGTATAGCCACATTCTCACCAGCGGAGTCTCGGTGGGAATGGGGATTTCCGCGGGAATGGAGGCGCCCAGCGCATTGACAGGCGCCGCAATCGGGGACAACCTTGGGCGGAAGCTGGGGCTGCCGCGGGAGACCCGCACGCTGCTGCTTTGCGCGGGCGCGGCCGCCGCCATCGCGGGAGTCTTCAGCGCCCCGCTGGCGGGCGCCCTCTTCGCCTGCGAGGTCTTGCTGCCGGGCTCGTCCGCAGTGACCCTGATACCGTTGCTGATTGCCTCGGCCTCCGGCGCAATCGTCAGCCAGATGTGCGGCGTGAACGTGCATCTTCCCGCAACCGACTACGCCTGGCACCTGAAGAATCTCTGGCTCTACATCCTGGTGGGGCTTGTCTGCGGACTGATGTCTGCGGCGATAATCCGCCTGAATTGCCTTTCGATGGCGCTGCGGCGCAGGATCGGGTCTCCGTGGCTTGTTGCGTCGGCTGGCGTCCTGCTCCTCTATGCGGTCTTCCTTTTGATGCCGATGGTTGGCGGGTCCGGGCTCGACTCCGTCCTCGAGATGATGGACGGGGACTACACGACCCTTCAGCACGGTCTGCTTGACATACCCGACAGCACGGGATGGCTCCTTGTCGCCGGGCTTGCGCTGTGTGCGTTCATCAAGCCGGTTGCGTCAATGATTTCGATACAGTCGGGCGGTGACGGCGGCATGTTCGCCCCGTCGCTGGTGACGGGTGCCTTCCTGGGCGCCTGCTTCCACCAGTTCCTGGAGCTTGGCAGCATAACGGGCTTTCCGCTGATCAACTGCATGGCGGCTGGAATGGCCGGAGTCCTGGCTGGGGTCATGCACGCGCCATTGACGGGGCTCTTCCTGATTGCCGAGCTGCTTGGCGGATACGAACTCTTCGTGCCGCTGATGATCGTGGTGGCCCTCTCGTCGTTCACCAGCAAGTGCCTTTCCAGGGGAAACATCTACTTTGCGGCGGCGGGGCTGAACCGCAACTCGAAGAGGGAGCCATGGGTCAGCGAATGCCTCGACGACTGCCAGGACACGCCCGTCGGGGAACTCGCCACGCGGAATCTCTATACGCTCGCGCCACGGGATACCTTCAGAACACTCCTCAAGGTCCTTATGCAAAGCCCACAGGAAATCTTCCCCGTGCTGGACAGGAACGGGAAGCTCGTGGGAGTCATACGCGAAAGGAACCTGCGGCCATTCCTGCTTGACAAGTCGCTCTACGACATCCTGGTGGCGGACGACTTCATGGGGCCGGCGCCGGTGGCGCTGCCCGCGGACGCCACGCTGGCGGAGGCGACCAGGCTCTTCGATACCACGGGGGCGGATTTCATCCCGGTCGCACGGGATGATGGACGCTTCGTCGGAATCCTCACGCCAGGGCACATCCTCGAAAGCCACAGAAGCTTCCTCAACCACCAGGACATCTTCTGAACCAACGCATCACCACACATCCCGACTGGAACATGGATATCTCACAGGAGCAAAGCAAGGCGGACGTCCTCATCGAGGCGCTTCCGTATTTCCAGGAATTCTACGGCAGCACCGTCCTGGTGAAGTTCGGTGGCAGCGCGATGGAGGACATGGAGCGCGCCTTTGGCGTATTGCGTGACATCGCCTTCATGTCAGTTGCCGGCCTGAAGCCGATTGTCGTCCACGGCGGCGGCAAGGCAATCAACGCGGAGCTTGCCCGCGAGGGCGTCCAGCCCCGTTTCATCAATGGGCTGCGTTATACCGACTCCGACACAATCCGCGTGGTGGACCGGGTTCTTCACGAGGTGGTGAATGCGTCGCTGGTGAATTTCCTGCGCAGGGATTTGCATGTGGATTCCACCCCCGTCTCAGGGAAGAACATCCTGCGATGCCAGAAGATCGGGACTGTTGACGAGGCGACGGGCAAGGAGCTCGACCTGGGCTTTGTGGGCAAGGTCGTGAATGTGGATACGCCGCAGATACAGTGGATTCTCGCCCGCCACCAGATTCCCGTGATTACGCCGCTGGCAAGCGACCAGGTTGGGGGAGTCTACAACATCAATGCCGACATGGCCGCATGCGAGATCGCCGCCGAATTGAAGGTGCGCAAGCTGGTATTCCTCTCGGATGTGCCAGGGGTCCTCAGAAATCCCGAGGATCCGTCCTCGCTTATCTCGTCGATTCATTGCGACGAGGTGGAGGAGCTTGTCCACTCGGGTGTAATACGGGGCGGCATGATTCCCAAGATACGCAGCGCGTGCGAGGCCGTCCGCGCCGGCGTCGGGCAGGTGCACATGATTGACGGGCGCCTCAGGCACTCGCTCCTTCTTGAGATATTCACGCGGAAGGGCGTCGGCACGCAAATCCTTCCGTAGGGGAAATCCCCACTACAAACGGACAGTCGGCGCAGGCGTGGTCAAGGGCCAGGCAGAAGTTCTGGAAGATGTCCATCAGCCCTTGCTGCTGGGCGGCCCGCCTGGCAAGGGTCCTCAGCCTGGACGGTGGCGACAGAAATCTCAGCGCGGCCTTCTTCAGAAGGGTGTTTTCCTGCATCCTCGGAAGTCTCAGCCAGGCGTCGATGGCGAGCCCCTTTGCGGCCTCGTCCCCGTCGAGTTCCGCCCGCGCCCCCAGGAACGGCAGGAGGACATTCAGCGCCATCTCCCTGCGTCTTGACTCCCCGAGCAGTGCCGCGCCCTTCTTCAGCGCGCACCCGAAGTCCAGGGCGCCGCACCAGGGTTCCAGGGCTGTGTCGAAGGGTGAAAGGAGGCTTGCGAGCATCCTTCGCCCGTCATGCCCCGACTCAATGAGGAGCCTGTCAAGCCATTTGACGGGGGATGATTCGCATTCGCAGAGCCACAGCACTCCTGCCGCAAGCCTGCGGAAGACGCTGTTCATGGGGCGCCCTCCGTTGGGGTTCCACTCTATTCCCGCAGGAGGCAGACCCGACTGCCACCAGCGCATCCAGGCCCGGGCGACCCACTCCCTGAACGACGGCAGTATCTTCTCTTTCGTGGAATCAGGAAGCAGTCCCGCGCATCCGAAAAAGACCGCGCCCAGGGAGTCCATGTCCTGGGGAAGTCTTCGAAGCAGGGTCAACGGCAACGCCCTTGCAAGGGAACGGAACTGCTGGCGGTTTGACGCATAGCCCAGCGACTCGAAGAGGCTCTCGTATAGCGACTGCTCGACGCTGCTCTCCAGCCCCCGCCGCATGATTTCACGGCCGTGGCGCAGGAATCGCGCAGTGCCCGCCGCAGTCAATATCTTCGAGAGCTGGCTGTCGTCGCTCAATGCCCACTGCAGCGAGCAGGCGCCGGGTGGGATTTCCCGCGCATGGGGGTAGAAGGCCGCCTCCACCGACAGCAGGAACTTCTCCCAGTCACGCTGCAGCTGGCTCTTCAGCTCCAGCGTGGGCAGGCCGGTACGCTGGGCGCGCCCGCCCAAGTCGTCTTCCCATACGACATGCAGAATGACTCCCGAATATGCGGGGTCCTGGTGGTGCCTATGTGCAAACCACTCCGATGCAAGGCGATGCAGCTCGACGTCGCCACGTTTCAGCTGGTCTCCCAGCAATAACGCCGCCCCCTGGAAGTCTGGGCCCTTGCCGCGGTTCCAGAGCCCTCCCGAGACAATCCGCAACGTCCGTCCGTCCTGGCACCTGGGCGCTGCGCAGAGCAGTCTTTCGTTCCAGATAATCTGCAAATACCTTTCGGAAAACATGTGGGCGCGATGTGGTGTGGCGTGTGTGGTTGTCGTGGGTCGATGCAGAGAAGATATTCGCGGATGCCATGGGTTCAAGCAAAGGGGAGGATAGTCATTGAAGTCATGGTTGGCGTGGCAGTTTGCGGAGTGCTCCAGATTCTGTTTTCCGCCTTGGAACATAGGCGGTTTGCTTTTGTCATAGCCAGGGATTGCCTTCATTGCTCCGCAATTATACCAGAATACGTATGTTTATCCAGAAATCCAGGACTTTTTTTGCGTTTTTGCTGTTGTCGTGTCTTCCGGCGTCCTTCTTTGGGGGAGGCGTGCCTCTTCCTGCGCCCTCGGCGGAGCGCATGACTCCGACGGTGCGGGCGGTGCGCTCGGCGTTGCCATGGGTCGTAAGCATAGGCACGACCCAGCAGATCATCCAGGTCAACGACCCCTTCTCGCTCTTCTTCACCGACTTCTTCCGGCGCCCAAACCGCGTCCTGACTAAGTTCTCGCCATTGGGTTCGGGGGTGTTGATAGACGAGTCGGGGCTGGTTGTAACCAACTATCACGTTGTGCGCCGAGCCTCGTCAATAGATGTGCAACTTTGGGACGGGACTGCCGCGAAGGCGGAAGTGCTTGGGTATGACATTCTGAGCGACCTGTGTCTCCTGCGGCTGACAGGGGAGTTCTCCGGTTTGACACCCGCCGCCTTCGCGGAGGTGGACGACCTGTTCCTGGGCGAGACGGTGATTGCAATCGGAAACCCATTCGGGCTTGGGCAGTCCGTTTCGACGGGCGTCCTCTCCGCGCTGAACCGCTCCTTCCAGGAGGGGGATGTCTACTTCGAGGATTTGCTCCAGACCGATGCCGCCATCAATCCCGGGAATTCGGGCGGCCCCCTTGTCAATCTTGACGGGCGCCTTGTCGGCATCAACCAGGCCATCCGCGCGGACGCGCAGGGGATCGGCTTTGCGATTCCGCTTTCCCACATCGAGCCATTCCTCTCGTATTGGCTGAAGCCTTCGCATTTCAGCGACGCGTATCTGGGAGTCGACCCCGCCGGAAACTTCGCCCAGTCCGAGGATGGCGTCGGGGTCCTTCTGCCCGAGGTGCTGGCTGGTTCGCCCCTTGAAAAGGCCGGCTTCAAGACCGGGGACAAGGTGGTCTCCCTCAACGGGAGGTCGGTCGGAAACTCCGTCGATGTCGGGCGCGTCATCTGGAAGCTCCATTCGGGGGACGTCCTGAAGGTCGGCATGCCAGATGGTGTCGTGGAGGTCGTCATCGAACCCATGCCGGACGAATTGCTGGTGAGGACCCGCCTGGGCCTCGAGTTGTCCGAGTTGACTGCCTCCATGCGTGCGGCGATGGGGCTTCGCCCTGACCAGAAGGGGATAATAGTGAGCGACATGCTTGAGGAGCCCGAGGGCGGCGTCCAGGGTGGCCAATGGCGTCAGGTGGTCAGGCGCGGGGATATAGTACTGAAGTTTGCCGACAAGGAGTATCCCACGGTGAAGGACATAGCCGACAGCCTGCGCGGAAATCGTGCCGGCGAGTATCAGTACGCGGTCTTCTACGCGGCGTCGGTCAAGGTTCCCGTGGAGGTCCCCCGCCTTCAGCTGAACTAAGCCCTCAACCCACCCCTGCCCACCTGCCTTCCACCCTTCGAATGGACTTTCTTGGACTACGCCATCTTCGGCAATCGTTTGCCTGTGCATTTCAGGGGGTGCGCGAAGCGTTTCGCGAGGTGGCCTTCCGCCAGGAACTCGCCATCGGCGCGGTGGCATTGCCCGCGGCGTGGCTTGCGCCTGGACTCGACTTCTTCTGGAGGGTTTTCCTGACGCTGTGCTGGCTGGCGCTTCCGACAATGGAAATCGTCAACACTGCGATTGAGAATGCCGCGAACATGCTATCGCCGCAGCAGAATCCGTTGGCGAAGAAGGCGAAGGATTTGGCCGGCGCGGGGGTGCTGTTCGTCTGCATCGGCAATACGATTGCGTGGGGGGCGGCGATCTACGTTGTCGTGAGGCATCTTCTGGCCTCCTGAAAAGATGAAGGTCTTCCACTGCCGATGCTGCGGAGCCTGCTGCCGCTGGGAGGGGCAGGTCAGGTATCTCCCCGAAGAGGGCAGGAAAATCGCGGAGTTCCTGGGAATCTCCGAAGAGGAACTCATCCAAGGATATACGAAACTCGCCCGCGACCGGCGGGGACTCGTCTTCCTGGAAAAGGAGGACGGTGCGTGCATATTCCTGACAGAGAAGAACCTCTGCCAAATACAGCCGGTGAAACCCCGCCAGTGCGGCTCGTTTCCGAAGGAATGGAGTGCGCCGGATGAGTTCATGCAACAATGCCAAGGGTATTGGAGTGATATATAAGTCATTGAATGCCAGGTAGTTATGATGTGTGGTAGAGTGCGCCCCAGCGGATGCCCTCTGCCTTGCCGTGGCTGGGGATGAATACTCCGGCGAGGGAGTGCCTCCTCGTCAGGGATGAATGTTTTGGGTAGGTTTTTGGTTTTTTGCTGGGGCGGCCATTTGTGACGGTGGTATATTACGCCGTTAGTTTCGGCGTTTACCGTGCGCCCCTCTTTGAGTCATCATTTTCAACAAAAAAACTATGAAGCAGTTTTGCCTTGTCCTTTTGCTATTTGCGGGATACCTTTTTGCCCAGAATGTTGCATACGTCAACATGGAGAAGGTCTTTGAGAGCTACTACAAGACCGTCACGGAGAATATCAAGTTTGAGGAGGAGCGCCAGAATTTCCTGACGGGCATGAACGTCCTCCGCGATGAATTTGAGAACACCCGGAAGGACTACAACGCCGCGGTCCGCGATGCCAAGAACGACCTCCTTGGCGAAGAGGCCCAGAAGACCGCGGCCCAGAAGGCCCAGGCTCTTGCGGCGCGCCTTGAGCAGAAGCAGGACGAGATCATGCGTTACCGTCAGCAGTCCCTCACCGAGCTTGACGGGCGCCAGCAGGCTGCGACCCAGGCGATTGTCAACGAGTTGACCGCCCAGGTCAAGAAGTATGCCTCTGAGAAGGGGATTGACCTGGTCTATGAGGTTTCGGGACGCACCATGAACCGCGTTCCCGTCCTGCTGGTCTACCCCGAGGACAAGGAGATTACCGACGCGGTTGTGAAGGTTGTGAACGCCGGCCACGAGCAGGAGCGGGACGAGGCGAAGGCCCGTCTTGAGAAGCTTCAGAAGGAATCTGAAAGCGCAGCGGCAGAGGCGAACTAGCCGGAGGAAAGCCCCCCCCATTCCAACATTTCGGAGAACGAGCAGATGCTGATTGAGAAGAGCGTAGAGGAGCTGTCCGAACTGGTTGGCGGCCGTGTAATCGGCGCCTGCCCTCATCCGCTTCATGGCGTGGCATCGCTTTCCGAGTCTACGGAGAGCGATGTCTCCTTTTTGGGCAATGACAAGTATCGCGACCAGGTGCCCAACTCCCGTGCCGGGGTGGTCCTGGTTCCAGAGGGATACGACGCGGCTCCCGCCGAGGGGCGTGCGTGGATTGTCTGCCAGGCTCCCTCCGACGCCTTCACGAAGGTGGTGGAGGTGTTCACGCCGCCGCCAGTCGTCTTCAAGCCGGGCGTCCACCCCTCCGCGGTCATATCCGAGGGCGTCGAGATTCCGTCCGGGTGCCATGTCGGCCCCGGGGTTGTCATCGAGCCGGGAGTCTCCATTGGCGACGGCACCGTGCTCGTTGCGAATGTCTATATCGGGCATGACACCAAGATTGGCGAGAAGTGCCTTTTCTACCCGAATGTGGTCGTTCGCGAGCGCTGCATCATAGGCAGCCGCGTCATTTTGCATCCGGGAGTGGTGATAGGTGCGGACGGGTTTGGCTACAAGTCCACCGCCGCCGGCCATGAGAAGATTCCGCAGGTCGGGATTGTCCAGCTTGACGACGACGTCGAGGTGGGTGCCAACTCCACCATTGACCGTGCGCGTTTCGGCCGCACCTGGATTCAGGCCGGCACGAAGATTGACAACCTGGTCCAGGTCGGCCACAATGTCGAGGTGGGGCGTGCGTGCATTCTTGTCGCGCAGTGCGGCATTGCCGGCAGCACCCATCTTGGCAACGGGGTCATCCTGGCGGGCCAGGTTGGGGTGACAGGCCATCTCCGCATCGGGGACGGCACGATTGCCATGGCGCAGTCCGGCGTTTCGAAGGACACTGCCCCCGGCGCGGTCCTCATGGGGTCTCCCGCCCTGGACAGGCGTGCATTCGCGAAGGAGCGCATGCTCGTCAAGCAGCTGGAGTCCCTGACCCAGCAGGTAAAGGAGCTGGTAAGGAAGAGCCAGCAGCAATAGTGCTTTCGACATGGGGGGCGCCGCCAGCCGGCCTGCGTCCATGTCTTGTCTTTTAATGTAGAGAAGCATCATCAAAAACGAAGAGAGGGCTATCGACCTATGGGCAATGGGGAAGCTTACATGCATTGGATTGACTGGGCCATCCTGGTGATTCCCGTCATGCTGGTTATTTTCACGGGATGGAGGACCCGCAAGTACATACGTGGAGTCTCCGACTATCTTTCCTGTGGAAGGCTTTGCGGGCGCTATGTCCTCAACATGGGTGACACGGCGAACGCCCTCTCCATCATCGGCCTGGTCGCATACGTCGAGATGAAGTACAAGACCGGATTCTCGCTCTCCTTCTGGGGGAATGCGCTGATCCCCCTCACGGTCGTCTGCTCCCTCACGGGCTACTGCCTGTACCGTTTCCGCGAGACCAAGGCCATGAGCCTCGGCCAGTTCCTTGAAATCCGCTACAGCCGCAGGATCCGCGTCTTTGGCGCGGCGCTTCGTTCACTGGCCGAGATGCTTGCGAACATGATCATGCCCGCGGTCGCCGCGCGATTCTTCATGCAGATGCTGAATCTGCCGACACACTTCAGCCTCTTCGGGCTGGTGAACGTGCCGATGTACGACTTCCTGATGATCCTGTTCCTGACAATCGCCATCTCGCTGCTTTGCTTTGGCGGCACCCTGGCAATCGTCATCACGGGAACCCTCCAGGCCATGTTCCTCTATCCGCTGACCCTGATGCTCATCTGCTTCATCCTCTACAAGTTCAGCTGGTCCAACGAAATCATGCCGACGGTCATGGACCGCGTCGCAGGCGAGAGCTTCATCAACCCATACGACATATCGAAGCTAAGGGACTTCAACTTCTTCTCGATGGTCATCGTCGTCGGCTTCAATGTGATTTTCCACACGGCGACATGGATTGGCTCGGGCACCAGCTCGGCCGCCAAGTCCGCCCACGAGCAGAAGATGGCCTCCATCCTGGGCAACTGGAGCCTTCAGCTGATGAACATCCTCTACCTGCTGATTGCAGTCTGCCTTATCACATTCCTCAACCACAAGGACTTCGCGGTGGAGGCCAACAGCGTCCGCCAGATTCTGAGTTCCCGTTCGGCCGCCGAAGTCATCAGCAATCCCGAGACCCTGGAGAAGGTCCAGAAGACCATCGCCGAAGCGCCTCCGATCTACCACGAAATCGGCAATCCTCCGCTCTCCCAGGCGGAGAACCTGGACACTGCGTTCCTTGACAGAATCCACAAGACCCTCACGGACGACGCCAGGGAGCGCACCGAGCGGGCGCTCGTCAGCCAGAATGGCGGCAAGGAATTGACCGAGGCGCAGCTCGCCTCTTCCGAGGTCCAGTCAAAGTTCAACTACGCCCAGGGCGAGGCCAACGACTCCTTCCAGCAGGTGCGCACCCTCTTCAACCAGCTGAACCTCTCGGTCACGATGCGCCACCTCCTCCCGACAGGACTCTTCGGCGCATTCTGCCTGCTCCTCTTCCTGGCCATGCTCTCCACCGACGACTGCCGAATCTTCAGCGCAACGCTCACCCTCGCGCAGGACGTCATCCTGCCGCTCTTCCCGAAGGGGCTCTCCCCCAGGAAGCACATCTGGATGGTGAGATGGGTCGCAATCGGAATCGGCGTCTTCTTCTACTTCGGTTCGAAGTACATGTCGCAGATGGACTACATCCAGCTCTTCAACCAGATGGCGGTGGCAATCTGGAATGCCGGATGCCCCGCGGTCATGGTGCTGGGACTCTACTGGAAGAAGGGCACCACCAAGGCCGCATGGGCAACCCTTCTGACAGGCATCCTGCTCAGCGTCGCATACATCCTCATCCAGAGAAACTGGGCGAACTACGTCTACCCGTTCCTGACCGACCACAACATGGTTGAGAGCGTGGGCTCGGCCCTGAGCGCATTCTCCAGCCCCTTCGGCGACTGGATCAAGTGGGAGATGGACCCCGTCAAGTTCCCGATCAACGCCTTCGAGTTCCTCTTCTTCGCCAATATCTTCACTATCCTCTTCTACATCGTGGTCTCCCTCATCACCTGCAAGGAGGACTTCAACATGGACCGCATGCTTCACAGGGGCAAGTACTCCGAGGCAGGCGTGCCGAAGCCGGCGAAGCAGTCCTGGAGGCCGGGGGCAATCCTCAAGTCCCTCATCGGAATCACCCCGCAGCACACCCTCGGCGACAAGGCAATCTCGTACGGTGTCTTTACATACAACTTCATCTTCACATTCTGCTTCTGCTTCCTGGGCGTCCTGATCTGGAACAGGATATCCCCATGGCCAATTGAATACTGGGGCAAGTACTTCTTCATCACACAGCTCCTGGTGCCACTCATCATCGCGATCTTCTCCACATTCTGGTTTGGCATCGGCGGCGCAGTCGGACTCTTCAAGCTCTTCAGAGACATGGAGGCCCGCACGAATACCAACGTCCTTGACGACGGGCGCGTGAGCGGAAACGTCTCCCTGGCCGACCAGGCGCAGGTTGACAAGGTCGAAGGACGGGAGCATTCCGAGAACAAAGACTGATTTCGGAGCGGGGAAGCCCCGTTGGTCCAATTCCTCCCCCGCTCCCTGCATCCATGCAAATGAACGACCTAGCATACCATCTGAACGAGCAGATCTGCTCCGTCAATCCAATTGTCTTCGAGATGCTTTCATCCCTGGGCAAGCGGATTTACTTTCCGAGCAAGGGCATCCTGAGCCAGTCCGCCGAGGCGCACAAGCTGGCCAAGAACTTCAACGCGACCATCGGCACCGCAATGGAAGGCACTACCGCGATGAATCTTCCATGCGTCATGGACAACCTCCCGGGAATCTCCCCAAACGAGGCGCTCCTCTATGCCCCGTCATACGGACTGAAGCCGCTTCGCGATGCATGGAAGGCCAAGATTCTGCATGACAACCCGTCCCTGAAGGATGTTCCGTTCTCCACGCCAGTCGTCACATGCGGCCTCACACACGCACTCTCGCTGGTGGGAGACCTCTTCGTCGATCCGGGAGACACGGTCCTCATGCCGGACCTCTGCTGGGACAACTACCTTCTCAACTTCCAGGACAGGCTCCAGGCAAATCTCGAGTTCTTCCCCTTCTTCGACGGCGAGAGGATGAACGTGAAGGGGTTCGAGGAACGCCTGATGCACATGCTTCCCGGCGAAAAGATCCTGGCCGTCCTGAACTTCCCCAACAACCCCACCGGATACACCCCCGGGGAAAAGGAGGGGCAGGCGCTTGCGGATGCGTTGCTGGCCGCCGCGGAACGCGGCGTCAGGGTCGTCGCCCTCGTGGATGACGCATACTTCGGACTCTTCTACGCACAGGATTCGATGAGGGAGTCCCTCTTCTGCAAGCTCGCGGGGAAGTCGAGGAATCTCCTGGCCATCAAGGCGGACGCCGCGACGAAGGAGTGCTATGTCTGGGGGCTGCGCGTCGGTTTCCTCTCGTACTCCATCGGCGGCGCCGACACTGCGGGCAGCCCGCTCTACACGGCGCTGGAAGCCAAGACCGCAGGCCAGATCCGCGCCGTGATCAGCAATTGCTCCGCACTTTCACAGCGAGTCGTCACGAAGGCTCTCACCAACGAGGGATTCTACGAGCAACGCCATCGCTGCGAGGAGATCATGCGCACCAGATACGACCGCACCAGGAAGACGCTGGACGAACACCCCGAATACCGGAGGTTCTTCACCGCATACCCGTTCAACAGCGGATATTTCATGTGCATCCGATTCAACGACCTCAGGGCCGACGAAGTCCGCAGGCATCTTCTTGACAAGTACGGCGCCGGAGGCATCGCCATGGGCGAAAAGGACTTCCGGCTCGCATTCTCAAGTCTCGACGAAGAGGAAATCGCACCTCTCTTCCAGACAATCTACCAGGCTTGCCTTGATTTGTCAGTCTGACCTTGCAAGGCTATCTTAACCCAACCGCCGCCCTGGGGAGTCTCCACCCCCCCAAGGTGGCTTCATTCCAAATAACACAACACTTGGAGGATAATCACAATGGCAGCAGTAGTCGATGCAGATAAGTGCCTCGGATGCGGAGCATGCGAGGGCGCCTGCCCCGTCGCCGCAATCAAGGTCGAGGGAGACAAGGCAGTTGTTGACGATGGAGCGTGCGTCTCCTGCGGCGCATGCGCCGGCGCTTGCCCCGCTGAGGCAATCACGGTTGACTAACCGCAAGTAAAAAGGACGGGGGCTGTTGCAGAACCTCAACTTGGGGAGACGCAACAGCCCCTTTTTGCTTTTGACGTGTCCACCCGGCGGGCTGACATCCGTCGCCGTGGGTTTCGCCTTCAATGAATACTGACTTGGCCATCATAGGCGCGGGCGCCGCCGGGTTGTTTGCTGCCTGCCAAGCTGCGGAGCGCGGTCTTCCCGCCGTATTGCTGGAGCGCCGTCCCCGGCCTGGCATCAAGCTTCTCATGTGCGCCAACAACCGCTGCAACTTCGGGCATGCCGGGTCGGCCCGGGAGTTGCTCCAGGCATACGGGGAACCAGTCGCGCAGTTTCTTTCGGCGGCAGTCCGCGCCACGACTTCGGCGGATGTCGCCAGGTGGTTCGAGGAACGCGGACTTCGGGTGAAGCGCGTCGGGCAGCGCCTCTATCCCGCAAGTGAAAAGGGGGACGACGTCCTGCACTTGCTGACGGACATCCTCCGGGACCGCCAGGTGCCCGTCATCTACAACTGCCCGGTCGAGTCGGTCCGCTATCTGAAGGAGGGCGGCTTCCTGCTGAAGTCGCCTTCCATGGAACTGACTTCACGCCGCATCCTTCTGGCAACAGGCGGCTGCTCCTATCCCAGGACCGGGTCGATGGGGGACGCAATGCTCTTTGCAAAGGAGCTGGGGCTTGCAGTGGAGCCGCCACGGGCAGGGCTGGTCGGCATCCAGCTCTCCCCCGACGATCCCCTTTGCAGAATCCCCGGGGAATTCGAAGTGGAGGAGGTGACCGCCTCCGCCTCCGGCATCGGCCCTGTTCCGGGAAACCTCGTCGTCGAGAACGGAGTCCTCCGCGGCAGCTCGGTCTACGACTTGACACGGCTTCTGGCGCGGCGGAGCATCCCCCTCCGGAATCTGTCCATCGACTTCCTGCCAGGAAGAACCGCGGAGTCCCTCGAAAAACGCCTTCCCATGCTCAGGGAACGCCATCCGGGAAACGACGAACTCGTCCTCAATGGACTTGGCATATCGCCACGGCTTGCCCGCGCCCTTGCGGAATACCGCGACTTCCCCGCCGCCGCCCTAAAGGAGTATCCCGTCCACGACGCACGCCTCCGTCCGCTCCGCGAGGCGATCATTACTGTTGGCGGGCTTTCCCTTGAGGAGTTCGACCCTTCGACAATGCAGTGCCGCAGGCTTCCCGGGCTTTATGCGGCAGGGGAATGCCTTGACATTGACGGACCGACGGGCGGGTACAATCTCGAGGCCGCCTTTGCCACCGCCGCACTGGCCGTCCGCTCAATCGCCTCCTCTGCAAAAAGATAAGGACGCGGCACCCCCCCCGATTTGGGCCTGCCTATTTGAAACTTGAAAAAGTAAACGCACCTTGAGGTGAAAAAGCGTGCGTTTATTTCCGCAAGTCGTGCATTCTATATAGTTTATACAATTGTAAAGACCTATCCCAATGATGTCAGGGTTGGATATGTTCCAAGACATAAATCGCCTCTAAAACAAAAAGGAGTTGGACAATCCTGGTTTCCTAAAAAATGGACAGAACATGACATACGAAAAGCAGGGGAACAAGTTGTTGGTTTGAAACGCAACAGGCACAAACCTGATGGAGTTGCTGTTTATGGCAATTATAAAGGTGTTCGTGTCGGGGTAATTAAAACGCATGGAAAAATAGCAACAGTTTTTCCTGATTCCAATCAAAATGCTGGAGGCAAAAGAAACAAATGAGCAAACTACAAACAGAATACCCCAAATTGGTAGAGGCACAGAAGCAGGTCAATCCCGAACTGCCTGAATGGGATAAAACTCAACCGTTTATCGACGCAATCAAGCTTCTGTCGCAGAATCTGCAAGAAACTGTGGATTTCATAGAACAATGCTGCACACCTGAAGAGTTGGTTTGGATGTCTGTCATTGCCGTTGAGGTGGCCGCTAACCTGAAAAACAAAAAATTCACAGATGCAATGCGAAGCGCATCAGGCAGATTTTCGGCACAAATCGAGGGTTACAATGTGAATGAATGCATTGACGAGGCCGAAGAAATGATAAGGGAGGTAGAAAATGAAAATCAAAGATGAATACGCTAGGCTTGTAGCGCAGAGAGAAAATATTGAACACATTGTTGACTGGGAATCTGAACCAGTCATACAGGAAACCATACAGCTTTTCACGGCCAATCTGCAGGAAACCATTGATTTTCTGGATCATGACTGCACGGCTGACCAGTTTTCCTGGATGAGCGAGGTGTTCGATGAAATCTCTGAGAAACTCCAAAGCTGGGAGTTCATCGATGCTCTTCGCAGGACAGCGGCCAAGTATCCTGAGGAAACCAGGAAATACAATGTCCCGCGCTTCATAGAGACCGCCGAGGGTATGCTATCCGATGAGGTTTATGCCCAGCGGCATCCAGAATGAAACTTGAAAAAGAAAACGCACACTCGCAGGAGTAAACGCACCTTGAGGTGAAAAAACGTGCGTTTATTTCCGCACGTTTTTTCACCGCGCCGTCCTCCCCAGGTCAGGCGTTGCGTTAGATTCTGCAAGGTCGCCTCCTTTCGGGACGCAATCCTCCCATCCGTCCTGTGCGGCACCTTTTTCGGAGGGATTAAACGCACGGGCGGATGAAGCGAACCTTGATGTGACGGGGCAGACGGAGTTGCATTTCGAGCAGGAGCTGCATTTCATCCTGCTCATGGGACGGACGCATTGTGCGCACAGGTATTTCCTGTCGCACTCGCTGCGGTTGATGCACCGGTTCGTGACACGGCCCTTCGCGCCCTTGTCGCTGGGGACGCGGTGGGACAGGATCTCCCGCATGACGGTGCTTCTCGCCTTCTTCAGGGATCTGGCGATTGCGCTGAACCTCCGGTTCGAACGCAGGGCGTTCCCTGTCTCGGAACGGTCGGCCAAGGTCAGATGTGGCATGGCATTGTCCTCCTGTCTCATGGTGGCCTGCCCCGCCTCATTGCGCGATTAAACGCACACCACTCCTCCGGGGGGAGGTGTGGTGGTCGGAGGTTCCCAGGCTATGCACTCTCCTGTATGGATTGAGGCCCGGGCACTCCGCCTTCCTGGTGACACGACTCCTGTGGAATTAGACGCACACCCCCCTGCTTTGCACGACTCAACGCACGAAACGCGTGCGTTTAACTTTCCCAGTTACATGGGCCTGCCTATTTTGGCGTAGGGAATTGCGATACGGGAAAATGCGGCTATATTAACGGGCTTGCACCGCATATCATCACTTTTTTGTAACTCAAGTCTAGAATTCCCAAAGGAAAAGAGAATGTCTGTAAAGATTCGTCTTCGTCGTACTGGCGCCCTGAACGCCGCCTGCTGGCGCGTCGTGGTGGCCGATAGCCGCTCTCCCCGTGACGGTCGTTTCATCGAGAACCTGGGTCTGTACGATCCCCGCCACGACAATGAGAAGCTCGATGTCGAGCGCATGGAGTACTGGCTCTCCAAGGGCGCCCAGCCCTCCGAGACCGTGACCGCCATCTACAACCGCGTCAAGAACGGCAAGCCCTTCCCGAGCCGCCGCGAGCCCGTCAAGAACGCCGCCCCCGCTCCCAAGGCCGTGAAGACTGTCGAGGAAGCACCCGCCCCCGAGGCGGCAGAGGCTCCCGCCGCCGAGTAGTTCCGCGGCTCCGGCAGAGACATAGCAGAGGTTTTGCGACATGGCACTCTCATTCCTGAAAAAGCTCTTCGGCTCCGAGACCAAGGAGGCAGGCGCACTTCCGCCAATGGTGGATGCGGAACCCGCCGACCTTGACTCCATGCATGAGGAGGAAGCCCCCGCAGCCGACCCCAAGGTGCTGGAGGGGCTGAAGGAGTGTGTCAGGTATGTCGCGACCTCGCTGGTTGACAAGCCGGAGGAGGTGTCGCTCGACATCGCCTCGAAGCGTGACCTGACGATAATCCAGGTCCACTGCTTCAAGAAGGACATCGGAAAGGTCATTGGAAAGAGCGGCAAGACGATTACCGCCCTGCGCACGCTCATCTCCGGCGCGGCCTCACGGCATCATCTCAGGGTCACCGTCGATGTGATGGACGACTGAGAACACCCAGGAGACACTCCACAACCATGCAGATTGACATTGTCACACTCTTCCCAGCCCTCTGCAAGGGCGTCCTCTCCGAGTCGGTCATCGGCCGTGCCTGGAAGGAGGGGATTGTGAAGATCAATCTCGTCGACCTGAGGGACTACACCCACGATGTGCGCAAGACCGTCGACGACAAGCCATACGGCGGCGGCGCGGGGATGGTCCTCCGGCCGGAGCCGCTCTTCGAGTGCCTCCAGGACATCAGGACCCCCGAGGCGAAGATCGTCCTCATGTGCCCCCAGGGCACCCGCTTCACCCAGGCCATCGCCAGAAGGTATGCGTCAACAGTCGAACACCTCATTCTTGTCTGCGGACATTACGAGGGGGTTGACGAGCGTGTGAGGCAGTGCCTGATGGACGAGGAGCTCTCCATCGGCGACTACGTCCTCACCAACGGGGCGATTGCGGCAAGCGTCGTCACCGACGCGGTGGTCCGTCTTCTGCCGGGTGCATTGGGCAATGACGAGTCCTCTGCGGACGAGTCGTTCAGCAACGAGCCGCTTCTCGAGTATCCCCAGTTCACCCGTCCTGAGGACTACAAGGGGATGCGTGTTCCCGAGATTCTGCTTTCCGGCAACCACCAGGAGATTGACGCCTGGCGTTTGGAGCAGCGTGTTTTGCGCACAGTCAGCCGTCGTCCTGACTTGCTTTAGGATTTTTGCACTGCACTAAATCAACTGATATCGTTTCAAGGAGCATTTCAATCATGAACACCATCGAGAAGATCCGCCAGGAGAATCTGAAGACCGACATTCCCGAGATGGGGATTGGCGACACTGTCGAGGTTGGCTTCCGCATCAAGGAAGGCGGCAAGGAGCGTGTCCAGAACTTCACAGGCGTGATCATTTCCAGGCACGGCACTGGCATTGCCCAGACCATCACCCTCCGCCGCGTCCGCGCAGGTCAGGGCGTTGAGCGTGTCGTCCCGATTCACTCCCCGCTGGTTGCCTCCTTCAAGGTCACCCGCAAGGGTATCGTCCGCCGCGCGAAGCTCTACTATCTGCGTGGCCAGGTTGGCAAGGCCGCCAAGGTCAAGTCCAAGGAAGTCGGCGCATAAGCTTCACTCCTTCCAGGGTGCGTATGCATCCTTCACACAAGGGCACGGGGTTCAGCGGGATCCTTGGTGCCCTTTTGCTTTTGTGGGCTGGTCTGACGCATTCCTGAAATCGCCTGTACGTGTCTGGCATATCGGATCCATTTCAGCTGGAGAAGTCCCTCGGCGTCCAACGCGTCGCAGGTGTTGACGAGGTTGGCCGCGGCCCCCTGGCGGGTCCCGTGGTGGTGGCGGCGGTGATGCTCCCGCTTCCTCCGGAGGAGTTTTCGATTCCCGTCAACGACTCCAAGAGGCTGACGGAACGCCAGCGAGATGAAATCGCACGCCTCCTCAAGGCGGACAGCCGCATCCGATATGCAATCGTAGAACGCTCCCCCGCTGAAATCGACAGGATGAACATCCTTCGCGCCACGCAGGACGCCATGCGCGAGGCATCCATGAAGCTGGGCTCCCCGGAGCCCCAGGCCGTCCTGATTGACGGCGTCGGATTCTCCCCATACCCGTTCCCCGCGCATTTTGTCGTGAAGGGGGACGCCAAGTCGGCCTCGATTGCGGCCGCAAGCATCCTTGCAAAGACCTACCGCGACGCGCTCATGGTCGAGATGGATGCCCTCTATCCAGGCTACGGATTTGCGAAGAACAAGGGCTACGGCACCGCCGAACACCTGGATGCCCTGCGCAGACTCGGGCCGACGCCAATCCACAGGCGCTCCTTTGCGCCAGTCTCGCAGCCAACGCTTTTCTGAAGAGCGCGGCCTCGCCAAAGGGAGGCGCATGCGGGAAATTCTGCAGATATCACCATAGAAAAGATGTCCAAGTCAGTTCCAAAGCCCGTCCTGGAGGAGCTTCGCCAGGCGCTGAATCCGACGCCCGTCGGCATAGTCCAGGAACTCGTAAGAGCGGGTTACGAGGCGTATATCGTCGGCGGCGCTGTCCGCGACCTTCTGCTTGGAAGGGAGCCGAAGGACTATGACATTTCGACGAGTGCGACCCCCGAGGAGGTCCGGAAGGTCTTCGGCCGCCGCAGGTGCCATGTTATCGGGCGCCGTTTCCGCCTCGCCCACGTCTATGCGAACCACGAGATATACGAGGTCTCGACCTTCCGCCGCACTCCAAACGAAAAGGAACGCCAGGGCAAAAAGCACGATGACGGGCCGATCATCTGGAACGACAATGCCTTCGGCACCCTGGAGGATGACGCACGCCGCCGTGACTTCACCGTGAACGCCCTCTATCTCGATGTGGCGGGCAAGCGGGGAATCATCGACTTCTCAGGCGGCTACGCCGACCTCCACAAGGGCATTGTCCGGTGCATTGGCGAACCAGGCCAGCGAATGGACGAAGACCCCGTGCGCATGCTCCGTGCGCTGAAGCTGGTGGGGCAGTGCGGCTTCCGCCTTGACCCGCCGCTCGAGGCGGTCATCCGCGAAAAGTGCCGCGAAATCAAACTCTCCAGCCCCGCCAGGCTCTTCGAGGAACTCCTCAAGCTCCTCGCAAATCCCGATTGCGGAAAGACACTGCAGGTAATGCATGACATCGGCTTCCTCCACTACTTCTGGCCTGTGGTGGACGACGCCTGGGACGACCAGGAGGGTGTCATGATGCAGCATCTCCTCAAACTCCGGGGAGACGCCATGCGGCGGGGGCGCTACTCGAATTCCCGGGGGCTGGCGCTTTCGACGGTCGCGCTTCCATTCATGATGAGTGCGCTGAACCCCGAGAATCCATCCGCGTTCTGGACGGGCAACGCATCGTCCGACCCGGTCGCACACCGCGCCCTGGGACTGGTTTTCGACGGCATAACCGTGCCGCGGCTGCTTTCGCAGCGCATCCTGCAAATTGTCGGGCTGGTGCCCCGGCTCCTCTCCAAACCCGTCCAGATGAGGTATCTCCACCACGCCGAATACCGCTATGGGCGCGCGCTTCTGGCGCTTGTGGTGCAGTGTTTCGGATGGGACAGCGAAAAGCTGCTGGCTGATATGCCCGAACTCTCCCCCGCATACTGCAACATGGAGGACGAGGAGGGTGAGTTCTGGCAGCAGGAGGCAGAGGATGATGGGACCCTGGCGCCTGTCGCGCTTCCGAGGGCGCTGGTTCCCATTGGGAAACGGAACACGGCAGCCAAGGAGGTTTCAGAGGAGAAGGACGCAAGGAAGGCGCAGCCCGCCAAGCCACGCGCCAGGAAGAAGTCCGCCAGGAAGATTTCCCCCGACGCCCCCGAAAACTCCCCTGCGCTCCACGAGGACGAGGATGCTCCTGGACGGGAGGATTCTCCCGTCGTCGAGAAGGCGGCACCGCCGCCGTCGGCTACATTCTTCGAAACAGCCGCT
>URJM01000019.1 GCA_900548225.1 uncultured bacterium | reverse complement strand
AGCGGGTTCGTCGTTCGGGTCTTGCAGAACCAGTTTGCCCTGGACCGCCATTTGGAGGATGGAGTTTTTCAGCTGCTGTCCTGTCATTGGTCTTTCCTCTCCTGGTTCAAGACCGCCTCAACCTGGGCAATCAACTGTTCGCGATTCGGGATGTAAAGAACATAACGCGAGGCGAAAATCTGGTTTGAGAGTCCACCGAGAGCGTATTCAGCGGCAATTCGGTCTTTATCTGTGCAGAGAATAATGCCGATTGGTGGATTGTCATCAGCATCATTGACCTCCATTGCGTAGTAGTTGAGATACATATTCAATTGGCCAACTGCCTCTGGCATCAGTTTTTCGGTCTTCAGTTCAATCAGAACGTATGCTCGCAATATTTTATTGTAGAAAACCATATCCACATAGTAATGAGTATTGTTGATTGTTACGCGTTGCTGTGTACCCACAAACATGAAGCCGCGTCCCAGTTCCAACAGAAATTTCTCTATCTGTCGGACAAGCGCCTTTTCAAGGTCGTTTTCCATCATCGGCTTTTCTTCTGGTATTCCCAAAAACTCAAACACGTATGGATCGCGAATGATATCGGAAGGCTTTGCTATCTCATTGCCCTTGGCGGCCAACTCGACCACACGTCGTTTGTTGTCATCGTCTCTGGAAAGCAGAAGACGTTCAAATAGCGAAGAAGCAATCTGTCTTTTGAGTTCGCGAAATGACCATTTTGCCTGAATGGCTTCCTTTTCATAGAAACTGCGCTTTGCAGTGTCACTTATATTCAGCAATTCGCATTCGTGCGACCAACTCAAGTGTCCAGACACTGTCTGGACACTTGTATGCGTGAGGAAGAATCGCCTCATATTGTAGAGATTACTGCGTGAAAAACCGCGTCCGAACTCTCGTGTCAACGCTTTCGACAATGCGATGAATGTCTCTGCTTCCAACTCCGCCTGAATATTCTGCCTCTGTTCAAAGTCCGCAATGCATCGGCCTATATTCCAATAGGTACTCAGCAGTTGAAGGTTGACCTGTGCCGCAACATTCTGGCGTGACTGCAGGAGAATGCTTCGAATCTCCTGCAACAAGGGAGAGATGCCTGTTGTGACTGGTTTCGAGTCCATAATCAGTTGTTATCCATATAATGGCGTTTTGACTTCTGGAGATTCGGCAACCGTGGCCGCCGATTTGATGTGATTCCGATTGCTGTAACGATCATCGAAATAATGCCTTATGATTCTCTTCCTGTTCAAAAATCGTCCACCTAGTTTTCGAAGTGTCCAAACATTGTCTGGACACTTCGTCCAGATTCTCCAGGCGTAGTTTGGTAAAATCAAGACTTGTTCTCCTCCAGATTGATGCCGAGTATTTCGGTGATTTGCGCGAGAATGCGGTCGATGTCGGCATTGAGGATGGCGCGTTTCTCCTGGTACTGGCGGATGAGGTCTGCGGGCGGAAGAATCTCCTCCTCCTCGTGCGGGAAGCCGCAGAGGTCGATATCGTAGTTCCGTTCCGCCAGTTCTGTTGCCGAGAATCTGCGGGCCTTGTCCGCGCCGTCCAGCGACAGCTCCTTCCTGTCATTCCACCATTCGACGACGGGGGCGAAATGCTCCGACTTCATCGGCTTGGTCTTGGAGAAGTGCTTGTAGCCTTCCGGCATATCCAGACGATAGAACCATGTCTCCTGCGTCGGTCCAGTATGGTCGAAGAAGAGCAGATTGGTGGTGATGGAGGTGTACGGGGCGAAGACGCTGTGGGGAAGACGGATGACCGTGTGCAGGTTGAACTCTGACAGCAACTTCTTCTTGAGGTTGTACTTTGCCCCGTCCGTGCCGAACATGAAGCCATCGGGTAGGACAACAGCGCAGCGGCCACTTTGTTTCAGGCGATACATGATGACGGCCATGAAGAGGTCGGCGGTCTCGCTGCTGGCAAGGTCATCGGGGAAATGGTTCTGGATCTCCTTCTTCTCGCTTCCGCCATACGGGGGATTCATGAGAATCACATCGTAGCGGTCTGCCTCCGTGTAGTCCAGGACATTCTTCAGCAGGGAGTTGTCGTGGTAGATGCGCGGCACGTCCACGTCATGCAGAAGCATATTTGTGATGCAGAGCATATACGGGAATGGCTTCTTCTCGATGCCATAGATGGAATCCGCGTAGAGTGGCACGTCCTCGGGGCGGGACTTCTGCTTTTCCAGTTCTTTGAGCCAGCTGATGAGAAAGCCGCCGGTGCCGCATGCGAAGTCCGCCATCCTTTCGCCGATGCGTGGCTTTATCATCTGCGCCATAAAGTCCGTGACGGCGCGTGGCGTGTAGAATTCGCCGGCGGAGCCTGCGCTCTGCAACTCGCGGAGAATCGTCTCGTAGATTTCGCCGAAGGCGTGGCTCTCCTCATAGTCGTCGAGATTCAGCTCGTCGATGATGTTGACGATCTGCCGAAGCAGCACTCCGTCCTTCATGTAGTTGTTCGCATCCTCGAAGGTCGCCTTGACAATGGCCTTCTTGATGGGCGTCTGGGGCGTGACATTCAGTCCCTTCAAGGTCGGAAACAGGGTGTTGTTCACGAAATCCAGCAAGGCATCACCCGTCATGGCGTCCTTCGGGTTCTCGCAGTGCGCCCAGGCGTTCCATCCACAGTTCTCTGGAATGATGGATGTGTAGGTCTCCCCATTGCTTTCGGCATCGAAACGCCACTTGTTCTCCTGGCTGGCATAGACCTTCAGGAAAAGAAGCCACACCATCTGCTCGATGCGCTGGGCGTCGCCGTTGATGCCCGCGTCATTGCGCATGATGTCACGTATCCGTTTGACGAAATTTGAAATGTTAGCCATGGGTCAACTCGCCTTGTAGAGCAGATTCTCAAGTTCAGCCACCGCGCTTCGGTAGCCGCCAAGGCCACCGAAGCGCATTGCGATTATATCCGGGCGTCCCATCTGCAGGAACGGAGAGAGAGACAGCACATTGGGGTTCTCGACGTCGTAGATGCCCGCGTTCATGTATCTTTCAAGCAACGCCTCCAGCACCTCGCGGGCGGCTGGCCCGTACTTGCTCAGGAAATCCGTCTTGCGGACATTCTCCGCGCGCTCGCGCCGGGTCAGCGGCTTCTGGTCGTATGCCACGTGGCAGATGAAGTCGAAGTCATCCACATCGGGCATCTTCATGTCATCCTTCAGCTTCTGAAGATCAATGCCGTGCTGCCGAAGAAGAAGCACGATGCTCTCCTTCTTTCCCGCCGCGTTCCAACGTTCGATGAACACATGCAGATGGGCGAACTCGCCGCGTATGTTCGTCTTGGTGTAGTCGATGATGTCCTCCTGGCGGAGCAGCTTGCCGTTGGTGTCGTAGATGGCGACCACCTTGCCGATGACCTTCACGGGGCATCCATCCACATCGACGACGGGCTTCTGCTGGGGTGGTTCTGGCGGCGGCGGTTCTGGTCCAGGTCCTGGCGGTTCAGGTTCTGGCGGCGTGCCTTCCGGAGGCCAGCCCGGATCCTGCTCAATCGGGCCATCCCAGTTCGGGTCGGCGAACAGGCGCGAGACATTGCGGAAATCCATCACCGTGAAATGCGTCTTGCCGTCCTGCTCGCGAATTCGGGTGCCGCGTCCGATAATTTGCTTGAACTCGATGAGCGAGCTGATTTCCTTGTCGATGACAATCAGCTTCGTCATCTTGCAGTCCGCGCCTGTGGTCAGAAGCTGCGAGGTCGTGGCGATTACGGGGACCTTTGAGCCGACCGAAAGGAAATAGCTCAATTTAGACTTGCCGTATGTGTCGCTGCCGGTGATGCGAACGCAGTAGTCGGGGTATTTCCGGCACATGTCGGCGTTCATCTGGCACAACTGCTGCCTCATGTATTCGGCATGATCCTCCGTGGCGCAGAAAACGATGGTCTTGGCCATTCGGTCAGTGTGCTTCAGATACTCGGTGATTTCCCGGGCGACCTCGCGATGGCGATCCTGGAGAATGATGTTGTAGTCATAGTCGGTGTTGTTGTAGATTCTGTCCTCGATGACGTTGCCGAATATGTCCTTCTGTCCAAGATATGGCCGCCATCCGTCGCCGATGTTGGTCTTCACGGTTATGACGCGGAACGGGGCGAGGAAGCCGTCGTCGATGCCATCGCGAAGGCTGTATGTGTAAAGGGGCTTGCCGAAATAGTCGATGTTCGATATGTATTTCGTCTCCTTGGGCGTAGCTGTCATTCCAATCTGCGTCGCGGGTGAGAAATACTCAAGAATGGTGCGCCAGGTGCTGTCGGCCTTGGCAGAGCCGCGATGGCACTCGTCCACAATCACCAGGTCGAAGAAGTCGGGAGCGAACAGCTCCTTGTAGTGCGGCTCGTCCTCGTTCTCACCCGCCAGTTGCTGATAGAGGGCAAAATAGACCTCGTGGGAGGTTATGGTGGCGGGATCAGCCGTGGCGTAGTTGACCTTGTAGATGGACTTCTCCAGCGGAGCGAAATCCTGCTGGATGGATGTGTCCACGAGGAAGTTGCGGTCAGCCAGATAGAGTACCTTCTTCTTTGTTCCGCTTTTTAGCAGACGATAGACGATTTGGAACGCCGTATAGGTCTTGCCTGTCCCCGTGGCCATGGCAAGGAGAAGACGCTGCTCGCCTCTGGCGATGGCGGCGATTGTCCTGTTGACGGCGACCCGCTGATAATAGCGGGGAGGATACGTGGTTGTGCTGGTGTAGTATGGCTGCTCGCTGGCCCTGATTTCCGCTTCGCTCAACCCCGAGCCACCATTTGCGCCAGCCTTGAAGCGCTCGATCAGCTCTTCCTTGGTCGGAAAGGCCTCAAGGGAAAGATTGCGTTCTCTGCCTGTCAGAAAATCGAACTCCACAAAGGAATCGCCGTTGGAGCTGTAGGCAAACGGGACATCCAGCATCCGGGCATATTCCTTCGCCTGCTGCAAACCGTATGAGGGAAGATGAGTGTTGTCCTTGGCCTCCACGACGGCAATGGGATTCCATGGACTCATGTAGAGCAGATAATCGGCCTTCTTGGGCTTCTCGCGGTGGGGACAGTTTCCCTGGAGACTGATTTTGCCGTCGGTGAACATTACCTGGGTCTCCATGGTGATGTCACTGAAACTCCATTGCGCCTTGGTGATGGAGGGCGTTATGAACCGAAGTTTGATATCCTCCTCAGTCATATCCTTCTTTGACATCCAATTATCGCCCATCGCAGTCTCCAGCCTTATGCTAGGCCGTCATGATTTCAAGGTCGCCCTTCTTGAGATTCCCGTTTGCAAGGTTTGGAAACATTTGTTCCAAAGCACCTGATTTTCATAATATAGCGTCCACTGATTAGGGTATCCTACCTCAGCCGGGTGCAGACTTTTCCTGTGTAACTGGAAAACAGGCAGGAAATTGAATATGTCCAGCACATGACATGAGCATATTATATATGTTATTCAACTAGAACAAAATAAGTTATGATTTAATCAGCAGACACTAAACAGCGCGACCCGATTGGGCGTGGCGGGCGCACGCAGTGCGGCAGTCGGGACGAAAGCCTTATGCCGTGAAGTCCACTTTGACAAAAACCGAGGGTCGCCTCTTATAGGCGCGGGCCTCTTCCAGACCACCCCCTTGGCTTCAACGCAGTAGCCAGTCCAGGACATTGAGTTTCCGTATGCCATTGAAGTCGTCCGACGGATCCTCGTCCAGTGTCAGCAGGGTCTTCGGGTAGTTGTCGTGGATTTTCTGAAGCGGTGCAAGTTCGCGCCGAAGCGTCTCGGGGTCACGCACAGTCGCCGCAACCTGGTAGTATTCCGTTCCGTTGGCATTCTCCACCACGAAATCGACCTCAAGGGAACCGACCTTGCCTACGCGAACCTTGGCGCCGCGACGAAGCAGTTCCAGGAAGACGACGTTCTCAAGGACATGGCCGACATCCTGTGAACGCCCTGACAGGAGATGTCGGCGGAGGCCAGGATCCACCACGTAGTACTTCTCCAGCGTCTTCAGCAATTGCTTCCCCTTCACATCGTACCTTTCCGCCTTGTAGATGAGGAAACTCTCCAGCAGCGCGTCCAGATACCTTTCGATTGTCCTCGAATCCGACTTGCGCCCGTCAGATGTCAGCGTGCCGGCAATCCGCCGCGTCGAGAGTTCACAGCCGATGCTGTCAAACACGAATCTCGCAACGCTGTCCAGCATCAGAGGGTTTTGACCAGTGACGAAACGGCATCTTGGGTATCTTTTCTCTTAAGCAAAACACTCGTTGTATGGGAAAGCAGCTGGATTCCAGCGAAGGATGTTTAGACGCATATTGGGAAAAGCTGTTCTCGAAGAGCCTGCCCGATGCCCATGGTCTCTTCGTCACTGACGTCGCATGGAAACAACGGGACCCAACACCCGCCCCATGAAATCATGAACCGGCCATCCACCTGCCGACAACGCAATAGCCAGTTCCCCTTCTCCGAAGCACGGGGAAGCACGAGGTCGTCCTTCGTGCGCTATTGCATACTCCGGACGACCGGGGACTGCACGATGTCAGACTTCCTCAGGGACCTGGACGACGCGACGAACCGCGGCACGAGCGACATCACCTGCGCCTCGCGGATCCTTCGCCGCGACATCGAAATCCTGAAGAAGGAGTACAACTGCCCAATGGACTATGACCGCTCCGGCCACTGCTATACATTGTACAACAAGGCATGGAACTTCACGGTGCCGACGATGATGAACGACAGCGAGCTCCTTGCCGTCGTCATCGGAGGAAAGTTCTCGAAGGACATCCTGCCGCCGTCCATCAGCCGAAGTGTGGAGGACGCGGTGGACGAGGTCATCCGAAGCAACAGCACAGGCTCCTTCCTCTCCAGCGGACGCATCGCGTCCCTGAAGATTCTGACCAACGCGGGGGACGATGTCTCCGACGAGGTGTTCGGCGTGGTATTCGACGCCTGGCGGACCTGCCGCAGGCTGCTGGTGGACTACCGGAACATGCGGGACGAACGCTCGGCGCGGGTGATAGAGCCACACGCGCTCGTCTTCTACGATATGCAGTGGAGCATCCGGGCCAGATGCCCCGACAACGGAAAGTGGCTCACCTTCCTCGTCAGCCGCATCGACCGTGCGTACGCCCAGGAGGAACACTTCGTCCCGGACACGAAGGAGATCAATTCCATAACCTCCGACAACTACTACCGGTTCCCCGCCGACTGCGGCGTCCGCATCCGGATGAACCGGCAGGGACTCCAGTTCGCAAAGGCGCATCCCCTCCGCTCCACACAAACCGTGACGGCAAAGGACATGGACACCTTCGTGCTTTCCGTCCCCGAGGTCTCCTGCGAGGAGATGCTCCGCTGGACGCTCTCACAGGTCCCAGGGGACGCCATACCCATCGAGCCACCAAAGATGGTGGACGCCTTCCGGGACGCCCTGGACAGGATGCGGGCAATGTGCCCGTAGCCTGCAAGCCTGAACAGTACGGACGCCGACTGTGGACGTCACTCACAAAGCTTGAACAAGGAGATGGCGCCTGCCAGGAGTTTTTCAATGGCATAGTTCAAAGTTGGTGGAAAAGTCGAGTAAGTTTGAACTAGAACGGCACCGCCATGCCTTCAGCCGCTTTGCCGATGGCTCGTCTGTATCAAGACAGGGATGGTTTTTCCCACCCAATCATATTTTCGTGTGTTTCGTGTGTTTCGTGGTTCAAATATTCCCAGACTTTGTGTCCATTTGTGTCCATTTGTATCCATTCGTGTCCATTCGTGGTTCAAATATTCCCAGACTTCGTGTCCATTCGTGGTCCATTCGTGGTTCAAGTATTCCCAGTTTTCGTGTCCATTCGTGGTCCAGACCCGCGGGATTTCGTAAAAAATCGGGCTTCTGGCGAGACGGAACTATCTTCCCTGAATATATTAAATCGGCAATGGACCCAAGAGGGTTTTCAAGCAAAACAGCAACCCTGCAACAAGGATAAATTCGCTATGGTGAACGAGTGCATTGCCAAGTTTATGGAGTCATTTCCCCACGAGGCGCTGACCTTCAATGACGTCTCGCTGGAGGTTTATTATGCGGACTTTCTGCCTGGCGAGGCTTCCACCGCCTCCCAGTTCAGCCGCAACATCTCCGTCAACCTCCCCTTCATCTCGGCGGCCATGGATACCGTGACCGAGCACCAGATGGCCATCGCAATGGCAAAGCTGGGAGGACTGGGAGTCATCCACAAGAACCTCCCCCCCGCAAAGCAGGCGGCGGAGGCGGCGGCCGTCAAGCACTACCTCAACGGCATGATCGAGAAACCCGTGACCTTCCTCAAAACCCAGAAGGTATACGAAATCATCGCGGAACGCACGAGCAAGGACTATAAGTTCAGCGGATTCCCAATCGTGGACGAAAACGGGAAGCTCTGCGGGCTCTTCACCCACAGGGACCTAAAGTTCATCACCGACTACGACGTCCCCGTCGAAGAGGTCATGACCACCAGTCTCGTAACCGCCCCGAAGGGGACGGACATGAACGCGGCGCTGAAGACGATGCTCTCGAACAAGGTCGGAAAGCTGCCGCTGGTTGACGAGGAGGGGCGTCTCGCCGGACTCTACAGCCTCCAGGATGTCAGGACGCTCATCGACAAGATGGAGCCAAACTACAACCGCGACTCCCTCCACCGCCTGCGCGTCGCCGCCGCCGTCGGAATCTACGACGAGGAACGCATCGAGGCGCTGGTGCGCGCCGGAACCGACGCGCTGATCGTCGATTCCGCACACGGGCACTCCAAGAATGTCATGGAGACCGTCAGGGAAATCAAGCGCCAGTATCCCCAGGTCGACGTGGTCGCGGGAAATGTCTGCACCTCGGAAGGCGCCAAGGCAATGCTTGAATGCGGCGCCGACGCAGTGAAGGTGGGCATCGGCCCAGGTTCAATCTGCACCACGCGGGTCGTCGCCGGCGTCGGAATCCCGCAGCTCACCGCAATCTACAATGCCTACAAGGCCGTGGGAGACGAAATCCCTATCATCGCCGACGGGGGCATCGCCCACTCGGGCGACATCGCGAAGGCGCTGGCGGTCGGCGCGCGCACGGTCATGATGGGTTCCGCCCTGGCCGGCACCGAGGAATGCCCCGGCGAACGCATCCTCCACCAGGGACGCACATACGTCATCTACAGGGGCATGGGTTCGCTTGACGCAATGCGCCACGGCAAGGGCTCCCGCGAACGCTACGGCGTCTCCGCCGAAACCTCCGAGACCCGCCTCGTCCCCCAGGGCGTCGAGGGCATGCTTCCCTTCCGGGGCTCCGTCGCCGACGTGGTCAACCAATACGCCGGCGGCCTGAAATTCTCGCTGGGCTACCTCGGGGCGCGCACAATCCCCGAACTCCAGAAGCACGCGCGGTTTTGGCGCGTCAGCGCCTCCGGCCTCCAGGAGGCGCATCCCCACAACGTCATCATGCAGAAGGACGCCCCGAACTACTCGGCGTCCTGACGCCAAAACCCAAAACGCGACATGCTCCGCCGCCATGTACAATCCTTGGAAGATGGTTGCTTCCGTGGGAAAAAGTCATGGTGGCGGAAATATTTTTTGCGTTTTCGCCTTGAATTGCGCCGTATAAAAGATATGTTAGTCGGCAATACTGTCAACCAACCACTTGCAGTAGGGGTGGTCGCGTCTCCGCATTCCACCTCCTGCACCAGTTCCGGGCTTCCCTGGGACATCCTGTAGCAATGGCAAAAAACGAAAGATTCCTAACCGTAGATATTGGCGCGGCGGCGATCAAGCTGGGCGAATTCGAGTTCGACCAGGCCGGCGAAGTGCAGATGACCGCGTTTGCCCACAGGGAATACGAGGAGGAGCTCTCCGAAGAGAACCGTATTGGCGTAATCGAGGGCGTCCTCAGGCAGATGATCCTCGAGGCGGACATCCATACGCAGCGGACGATGCTCTCAATCTCCGGGCAGAACGCCCTCATCCGCTTCGGGCAAATCAACAACTACAAGAACGACAAGAAGCAAATCCGCCAGCTGGCAGAGTTCGAGGCGAAGAGAAACATCCCCTTCGCCCAGGACGAAATCATCATGGACTTCCAGCTGATAGCCGGAACCGAAAACGAAGAGGGCGCAATGGACACCCTCGACGTCCTCTCGGTCGTCGTCAAAAAGGATATCGTTGAACAGATCGTCCAGGCTGTCCGGAAGGTCGGACTCTCCCCGCAGCTGGTCGACATCGCGCCCATCGCATGCTACAACGCGGCACGCGCAAACGGACTCGGAATGAATGGGTGCGACATGGTGATCTCCATCGGCGGACGGACCACAAACCTCCTCTTCCTGGAGGGAGACAAGTTCTTCGCACGAACAATCCCCATCGCCGGACACACCATCACCCAGCAGATTGCACGGAAGTTCTCCATCGGGCAGCCCGAGGCCGAAGAGCTCAAGCGACGCCACGGATTCGTCGCAAAGACCGATGAAGACACCGGCACCGAGGCCAGCGGCGACGTGGCGAAGATCGTCCGCAACGTCATGCGGCGGCTCTACGGCGAAATCTCCCGTTCGATTTCCATCTACAAGGCACAGCAGCACGGCAGCGACCCGGTCAAGATCTACCTGACGGGCGGCACCACGATCCTGACCTACTGCGACCAGTTCTTCTCCGAGAAATTCGGCCTCCCCGTCGAGTATCTCAACCCGCTTGGATGCATGTTCCTGGCCCACGGGCTGGACAGGCAGCGTCTCTCCGAGGTCGCGCACACCTTCTCCGAGGTCATCGGCCTCGCAATGCGCTACTCGCGCACCTGCCCCGTCGAAATCAACCTCCTCCCGAAGGAAATCGCCCAGCTGCAGTCGCTGGTCTACAAGAAGCCGTATTTCATCGCTTCGATGTTCACAGTGCTGGTGATGTTCTTCATAATCCAGCAGACGATGATTTCGGGGCACAAGGAGGCGAAGAAGCAGCTTGAGAGCTACTCCTCGGTGCGCAAGACATACGAGCCGGCCTACAATGAAATCAAGAAGGCCCTGGGAGAGGTGGACGGAGCCTTGTCGCAGCTCAGCGAGCTGAACGCCTTCCTGATGCAGCGCACCCAGTGGCCGCTGGTCCTGGAGGAGATCTTCCGCGCCAAGCCGGACAATGTCTGGATCGACTCCATCGAGCCTATCTTCGGCGAAACCACCGCCATCGAGCGAACCAGCGTCGTCGAGGAGGAGGAAGGCGCCATGGGCGGCGGGGACGACATGTTCAGCATGGGTTCCTCCATGAGCGGCGGAAGCGACGGCATGGGCGGCGACATGATGGGAATGGGCGGTTCCGGAAGCGGACTGCCCTCGCTGACCACCATCGGAGGCCTGATTATCCAGGCGCATACAATCACACCCTACGGCGCGAACTTCGGCAGGGACCCACAGCTGGCCCCCGAGCCGAAGTACCCCTTCGAAGTCCCTGAAAAGGAGGAGGAGCCCACCGAAGAGGTGGTCGTCGACGAGATGGGCAACGAGACCACCGTCCAGAAGGACGAGTCCCACCTCGACCAGTCGGGCGAGCTTCTCTTTGTGAGAAACCTCAAGAAGTCGAAGCTCTTCAGCAACGAAGAGGGATTCACCGACATCGTCACCAGTTCCAAGAACCCCTATCTTGAGAACGGAGTCGATTTCGAGGTCCAGGTGAAGTTCAACGTCGTCCTGGAGGCGTATCCCTGGAGCGAGGCTAAAACCACGAGCGGCGGCATGGGTTCGTCCATGAGGGGCTCGGGCTACTAGAGAGCTGCCAAACACACTCATTCCCCTGACCATGAATATTATCAGAAAACACTGGGGCATCCTGCTCTGCGGAATCGTCTTCCTCGGACTACTGGGATACCTGCTCTTCAGCACCTTCAAGGAACGCCAGGCATACGCGGCGACCCAGGCATCCATCCAGGAACAGCAGAACTGGTTCAAGAACGTCAACAAGGACGGCTGGCGAATCAAGAAGTCCAGCAACGGCGAGCTTGAGAACGCATCCATCGCCGAACGCAACCGCGAGGTGACCGTCGGACGCTACCAGGAGGTCACCGAAGACCTCTACAGGCGCTATGCAATCAACCCCGAACTCCCCCCGAACGCATCCCGCGCAAGGGAGATGCTCGACCAGCAGCTCGGCGCAATCACCGACCTGGCTCTGGGCACGTACAGGATCAACTTCGGCGGAACCATCGGCGGAAAACTCGCTGAAATCAACCAGTCCGACGGACTCCTCACACAGAAGGACTACCTCCCAATCTTCAGGCAGCTCCAAATCTACAGCGAACTCATCCGGCATATCGGACGGGCGGGAATCAAGAGCGTCACCGCTCTCGACTTCCCAAGGTCACTCCAGGTCGAGGAGGGAAGCGGATACACGATCACGCCAATCACACTCACGGTGGAGGGAACCTCGAAGATGATCCAGACGCTCATCAACAACCTCTCCTCGGACAGGCACATGCTCTTCTTCCTGAGAAACATCTCGCTCTTCGACGTCAACGCAGAACAGCCCGCGTCAGAGTTCACCCAGGTGGCACTCATCCGCCGCGAAATGCTCGATGCAAGACGCCTCGAAAGGCTCGGCGGAGGGACCACGGGGGGACTCGGAACAGGCGACAGCAGGGGCTCCAGGAGAGGGGCGTCCGCCACGCCGTCAAGACGGCAGTCCTCCGACATGGGTTCCTCCAGAAGAACCTCCAGGCGCCAGTCCTCCCCCGCAGGCGGAGCCGGAGGCAGGCTCTCCTCCGGCTCGGGACTCTCGAGCGGCATGGACGGACTCAGGACCCTCGCAAACCTCGACGAAAGCCTCCTCGCCTACGAGGAGCCAAAACGCCAGGACAACTTCGTCTTCCGAACCCCCAGGACCCTCCAGGCGGAAATCACCCTCGACCTCATCGAGTTCAATGCGCCTGAAGCCGAATAAGGCAGAATAACGCCCGGAAAACCTTAGGGCGCCAACAGCAACCCACCCTGGATAAGAGTAAACAGTGGACTTCTTCATCCGACATTACGAAAAGCTGATCCTCGTCATCTGCTTGCTTCTCCTGCTCTTCAGCCTCAAATATGTCTCAGGCAGCCGTGACGAGGCGAAAAAGCTGACCGAACAGGTCGCCACCGAGGTCAAGACCATCGTGAGAAGCGACAATCTCATGGAGGAGATGAGCGCGGACAGCTTCGAGAGCCTGGATGAGATCATCGAGGACCCCCTCACCAAGGTCGACATCATCGATTCACCCAACGGAAGGACAAGCACGGGACTGCTGGAAGGCGGAGCCTTCATTATTTGTAAAAACCTCAAGTGTGGTTATATTCTCCCCTACTCTACGGACGTATGCCCATGGTGCCATACCGCCCAGGAGAAAATCGGGCCGGAAATGCCAGAAGACTACGACCTGGACAAGGACGGAATCCCCGACATCTTTGAAAAAGCGACTACTTTCCTCCACTACCGCTACCGCTACGACGCAATGGAGGACTACGACAGCGACGGCTTCCTCAACATCGAGGAATACCGCGCCGGGACCGCACTCGACGACCCGAACTCAAGGCCGTCGCTGGCATATCTCCTGCGCGTCGCAAAGGCCGAGCGTGAAGAACTGCCAGTCACGCTGAAGCGCGTCAAGCCCAGCGGCTCGGCAAATCCCAGGGACTGGAAGGCGAACTTCAATGTCGCCGGCGGAAGGGCCGTCGATGTCAAGATGAACGGGGCCGTCCCAAACATGAACGGCTTCAAGGTCACGGAATTCTCCAGCGACCAGCAAAGCGTCACCATCTCCGACGGAACCGATACATTCGTGCTGACGGCTGGCGCCCCCGCGATCCGGCGCGAAGGATACAGCATCACGCTGCGCTACCTCGCAAACCACATCTTCCAGGGCCCCTCCCTCAACACGACCGTCGAAAAACTCATCGAGGCCGCAACCCAGAACAACCAGGAGCAACGCGGTCAGCGACGCCCAGGAATGCAGCAGAACATGGGCAACATGGCCGGCATGGGCAACATGGGCGCCGGCATGGGCGGAATGGGCGGAATGCAGCAGGGGTCGATGCAGGGAAACATCGAACCGCAGCTGGTCTTCGACGTCAAGGAAGGCGATGTCTTCGCACTGAAGAAGGCTCCCCTCTCAGCAGGTTCCTCCTCCGGACTTGGGGGCAGCACCACGGGACGTTCCCCAATCGTGTCAAGCTACTATGGCGAAGAGGAAACTGAGACCATCGAGTTCTACCAAATGCTCGAACTTCTTCCTGGCAAGGGTGAAGACGCGAGGCCAATCATCCGCGTCCAGCGCCTGACCGAACAGTACGGAGTCCCCGACGGCGACCCAATCGAAGTCGTCTACCTGGATCCGACTCCCTACTTCCAGCCTTCTCCTGACGATGCTCCAAACCACGATTATCTGCCTCCCCAGGCGCAGGGCACCGGCGCTGGCATGGGCGGAATGCCTGGCATGGGCGGAATGAGGGGTATGTAGTCGCAAAAATTTCATTTTTCTGCCGTGTGCGGTTAACCATCCCGTGACGGAGAGATACATTTTTTGAATAAAAGTCAATTAAAGTAAAACAAAGCCAACCCACAAGGCGGCAGAGGTTTCGGCGGCATGTCCGCCAGACCGAGCCCGATGCAAGTCTATGACTAAGCAAAAGAAAAACCTCGAAGTCCGTAGTTCCCTGCGCGCCCTGCTAGGTGCCATCTTCCTGCTGGCCATATTCCCCATGGTCGCACAGGCTCAAGAAGCCACCGACCAGGAGATTGAAGACCAGGAGGCGCTCCTCCTTCAGGAAGAGCAGGATTTCAAGCAGAGCGCATCGCTCGACGAAATCCTCAATGCGGGAGACCAGTCCGACAAGCCAGGAAAGGGAAGCCTCGCCTGGAAGTATGAACAACTCCAGGAACGCCCGACGGACGAGCTGCTCGGATTCTCCGGCAGGAACATCGCCGAAATCCGCCAGACCATCGCAAAGGCAAATGCCGCCCTGGCCGCAAACGACCTCAACAGCGCCAACTCATACCTCAACCCGAATCCACACGTGGTGGCAGGAAACATCAACTCCCTCTCCGCAGAGGCGCAGATGATTCTCCTCATCCTCAAGAACCGCGACGGACTCACCGGCAACCAGGCTAAGAGACTCGCCGACCAGACAAGCGCACTGGCCGGACACGGTTCCGAACTCGACCTGGCACGCGCATCTCTCGCCATCAAGAGAAAGGTCGCCGAACGCCAGGCTGAGGGCGCCATCGCAAATACAAAGCTGAACGCGGCACAGGCCGCCCTCGACCGCGCCAACACCCACTATGCGTCGGCGGCCGCAGTCTACAGCGAAGGACACCTGGAACGCGCAAAGAACGAGGCATTCGAGGCACAGAAGGCACTGGTCGAGGCGACGGAAATCCTCGTCGCCCTCAAGGCCACCGACACAACGGTAGACTTTGACGCCGCACAGCTCCTCCGCCGCGCAGCCGTCCTCCGGCTCCACCTCCACTCCCGCCTGGCAGAGGCATTCTCGCTCCTGGGACAGAAGAACCCCGAAAAGGGCGAAGCGTATATCTCCATCGCCATCCTCGAACTGCGCATGGCTCTCGCCAACAACCTCGACAGGGCGACCGAAGCCATTGACGAGAAGGGCGCGTTCGTCGATGAACTGGCTCTCCGCGACCACTTCGAAACCGAGACCACCCTCGTCGAAAACTGCGCACAGTCCGACTACATCATCCAGCCGGGTGACGAGGACAAGCTGCGCAAGGGCATCGACACCCTCAGCAAGATCCTCGACGAGACAATGGTCCGCGCGAAGACCTCAGTCAATGAACTCATCCCCGACCTCAGCGAGCACGACCTGAAGGTCCAGATCGCACTGAAGTCCGGCCAGGTGTTCCTCCAGAACGCCCGCTATGCCCAGGCGCGCGAGTGCTTCGAGCAGGCGCTGATCGAAGACCCGTACTGCCTCGCCGCCATCCGCGCACTTGCGAAGATTGACGAGATGATGGAGTCCGCGGCCAATGAAAAGCTCCAGACCATCATCAAGGACCGAATGGCTGAAGTCCGCTGGAAGTGGTCCGACCCCGTCACCCCGCTGATGGCAGGTTCCGCAGACTACGCCAGCACCCAGACCATCCGCAAGAACGATGACATCCAGGGCATCAACAAGAGCCTTGACGACATCGTCATCCAGAACCTCGTGATTGACAACGAAACCCTGAAGGATGTCCTGACCGAAATCCTGCCCCGCGAAATCAAGAAGGCGGATCCAGAGGGCATTGGCATCAACATCGTCCCCATGCTCGTCCCGATGGCTGACGCCGGCATGCCTGGCTACACCCCCGCCGGCTACCAGAACAACAGCGAGGGCGGCAGCGGCATGGGCGCCTCCGCCTCCGTCTCCTCGAGCAGCATCCCAAATGCCTCGATGCCTTCGATGAACATGAACTCCACCTATATGAACCCATACGGTTCTCCTTCCGCATACGGCGGCTCCATGGGCGGCTACAACGCACAGAGCATGGGCGCATACGGACAGGCCGGCGGCATGAGCCCCTACGGCGGAGACTTCGGACAGTTCGGACAGACCCCCGTCCAGGATGCGGGACTCGCCACTGGCGAAAGCCTCGAGGACAAGCTGGTCAACCTCAACCTGACCAACATCACACCCAGGGAAGTCCTCGACTACCTCTCATGGCAGTTCGGCCTCCGAATCAGAACCGCGGAATCCGCAGTGATCGTCGCACATAAGATGATCGAAATGGATCCAATGGAAACCCGCTTCTACAACATCGAGGCCGGCGTCTTCGACGCACCGCGCACCCGCAAGAAGCTCTCTCGCCTCTCCTCCCCCGTCTCCGATGACGACGATGACGACGACGATGACGACGACGATGACGACGACGATGACGACAGCAGCAGCGACGACGACAGCGGCGACACTGCCGTCTACGGTCTCAAGTCCAAGAAGGGCGGCGGCACATTCTACACCGCTTCCAGCATCTTCAGGGCGATGGGTGTCCCCATGCCCACCGGCGCCAGCATCTGCTACTACCCGAAGACCGGCCGACTGATCGTCCACCACACGATTGAGCAGCAGCGCGTCATCAAGCGAATCCTTGAGGAGATCAACCAGACTCCGCGCCAGATTTCGATTGAGGCCAAGTTTGTTGAAATCGAGCAGACCGACCTGAACACCCTCGGCTTCGAGTGGTCCTTCGAGGGCGGCGGCGTCTCCTACCGTCCTGCATCCAACGGCGTTGACCATGGTCTGATCAACAACAAAGGTGGCGTCCGCACCGGCGATTTCATGCTGGGCCTTGGCAGCCAGACAGCCGCCGGCAACATCAAGCTTTCGAACGGCGTCCGCTTCGCCAATGAAATCTTCAGCAACGCGGCACTGAACGACTCGCTCTTCAACGTCTACACGGTCCTTGGCAACTACGCCTTCAATACCGTCATCCACGCAATCGAGCAGTCCAACAACTCCGACGTCCTCTCCGCGCCAAAGGTCACCACCATCAGCGGACAGACCGCACAGCTCAAGGTCGTCACTGAACGCTACTTCGCGTTCAGCTGGAGCGAACCCGAAATCGACGTGACCACCTCCTCGGGCACCACTGGAAACCTGAGCTACAAGCCCTCCGTCCCGGATGAATTCACTGCCGTCGGCCTGGGCGTCGTCCTTGACGTCACCCCCACTGTCGCACCGGACTCATACTCCATCTATCTGGATATGCTTCCCTCAATCACCGACCTCGTCGGATATGACAGCACCTACAATACGACGCAGATCATCAATGGAAGCTCCGTGCCTCTCATCATGACGATGCCGATCTTCACAAAGCGTGAAATCAAGACAGCAGTCGTCGTGTATGACAACGAAACCGTGGTCATGGGTGGCCTCATCCAGGAGAAGCTCCAGCGCTTCGAGGACAAGATCCCCGTTCTGGGGCACCTCCCCGTCCTCGGACATCTCTTCACGAGCCGTGGCGAGCAGTCTGTCAAGACCAACCTCCTCATGTTCGTGAACGTCCGACTCGTCAAGCCCGATGGCCAGCCACTGCGTGCCAACGAAGTCCGCGGTCTCCCAGACTTCAGGCACTAGTCTAGCCGACAACGGATAATGAAAAGACGCCGAGGGTTTCAACCTTCGGCGTCTTTTTTATGGTATTGGGAGATTGCTATTTGAGAGGCAAGGAGACGCGATGCTCCTCCTGTCTTCATTCACTCCACGGCAGCCCCCCTGCCAGCCTATTGGCGTAGGGCTACGCGGGAACAGGGGCGTCCCCTCACGCTTCAACACGCGGGCTGCCTGCAACAAGCGAGGCGCAGGACTTCGTCGCCGCATCAAGCGCCTCTGCGAAGGACTCCTCGGGGTCGCGGTTCCATATCAGATTAGCGAAGAAGACTCCCGAACACGCATCCCCAGCCCCAAGGGGGTTGACCAATGAGGCGGCTTTCGGATGCTCAATCATGACGATTCGCGGGGAGGAACCGCCCACTCCAAGCCAAGCTGGATTTGCGCCATCCGTCACGCCTATCGCCATATCAGGCCACTCGTCCTGCAACGCCTTGATTCCAGCTTCGACCTCCTCCTCATGCGTGAGGTTCTGAAGCTCCTCCCGGTTGATCTTGATCGCCTTTACGCATCCCCAGGACGCCATGTCGCTGAAGTTCTTCCAGTTGTCTATGTAGAGGGGTTTACCTGCCTTTCTCACGGCATGGGCGATTTCCCCTGCAAGTTCTTCAGGGGAACCATTTGAAATAGACCCGGCAAGCACTACTCCGTCGTATGCTGGTGCCACGCGCTCAATGAGATGCAGCAACAGCTCCATCTCCCCGGCTGTGACGGGGGATGCCTCCTCAATGAGTTCCGTCATTCCATGGTTCCGCGATATGAGATTGGTGCATGTGCGGAGTCTTGAGAATGTACTGACCGTGACAAGCTGAATTCCCTCTGCCTCGCATCCCTGGCGGAATCGGGCGCCTTCCTCTTCGTCGAGCAATGTCACCAGGGTTGTTTCGCAAGGACATCCGAACTCCCTGACGGCGCGGCAAAGGTTCGTCGCCTTCCCGGCAGGATACTCCCTCACCTCGACCGCACGGTTCACCTCGCCTGGATGAAACTCGTCAAAACGATACATCCTCTCCCAGGCGGGACTGCACCCAATGACAAGAAGCTTCTTGCGCATGACAAAGTCGGCCATGACACTACACCTCCTACTCGTAAAAACCTGCTCTGTTGTAGACTGGGGACGATATCACGTAGTCCGCATTGACCTGCCGCGCCAGCGGAGCCCAGCACCCATCAATCGCCTCGACGCCGTTTGCAACAATGACAGCCACCTGCCCTCCCGGCGCGACCTCGTCTCCAGGCAGGAGAGTCACCACGGAGAGCCCGTCATCGACTCTTGCCTCCTCGGGAATTGTCTGGAAGAGATTACGGAGGAACAGCGGATTTGCGTCGAGAAGAATCTTGCTGAGGGAGTTGTCGGCTCCGCTTCCCAGAAGAATCAGGTTGTGTCCTGCGAGAGTCTCGTCGGTGACATCCGTATCCTGGCAAATCCTCGGTGAAATCCCCGTTGACCGCCCCCATGCGGCGGCAAGATTGTCGGCGGCGGCGCGCCACGCATCGGCGCGATTCCCGTCCAACGTGCCGACTACTATCAGGCATGGACGCGCAAATATCCTGGAAATCGGGGCTGTTGGCCGGAAGGGGGACTCCCCGCCTTGACGCCGCAACTGCCAGCGTCCTGAGGCTCTCTCGCTCTCCAGGGAAATCCATCCGTGTTTCTGGGAGACCCCCAGAAGCTGCCCGTTGACATCCAGAAGCATCCCGCCGCGGCTGGAGGAATAGCCGCCCCAGGAACTCTGAATCGAAAGGCTTCTGACATTGCGCGTCGTAATACGCAACTCCACGCGCCCTTCCCTCTTCTGGATTAGCTCGGCGGTGACGCTGCTCCTTATGCCGCGCCTGTTCGGTTCATCGACTCTCAGCCAAAGGAGTTCTTCAGGAAGTTCCTCACCCGACCAGTGGATGGTTTTCCCAGGCTCCATGTCCTGTGCGGAGAGCCATGAGAATGCAGAGGCGAGCATTCCATGCCTGTCGGGAGAGGCCAGAAGCATGTCTGGAGCGTGAAGTGACGCATGCCCCAGCACCTTCAGCCGCAGTTCGAGGTCAATGGCCGCTGGCGAAGGCATGGCTCCCTGCGACTTGTCCAGCCAAATCGGCAGGTTGAGAAGGTTTTCCAACGGGAGCCCTGCAAGGGAAAAGTCATCGCCATCCGTGAATGTAAGGAGAACCCCCGAATAGTCCACAGACCGGTGCGCGGCAAAGGAAACACCCCTGAAGCCCGCACCCATCAGAAAAACATGGCGCGGGTCGACCGCATGGTTGGAGACAAGATAGCGAACCATGCATTGGATGTCACGCTCGACAATCCATTCCGGACACGATGGGGGACGGGAGTTTTCAAGAAGGGCTACCAGGGCCTGCCCCGTCAAAGGCGACTCAGGAAAGTCTACCCCGGGAAGCACAACTATCAGTGGACGCAGATGGGAATTGTCGTAGTCCTCAGGAGTGTGGACAACTGCGGACAACTCCTTCCCGTCAACATCCGAAAAGGTGCGTGAAACATAAAGGGGACGCTGCGGGGAATTGCCATCCACGGAAGAGTGCCCAGGCCCGGAGGCTCCACTGCCACACCCGCACACCAGCAGGCAGACGGCAACCGCATAGACTAGTGTGCCGAGTCTAGGAACGCTCATCACTTCCCCACGGTAAACGCCTCTAGCACCTGGTCGCATATCACGCCAGGAACCTCGGGATGAACACTGCGAAATCTCCTCAACTTCTCCAATGACCGCAGAATCCCCCGCCGATGCAACAACCTGCTGGAGAAGCTCCTCCTGCATAATCAAGACAACAGCACACTGAAGCGCAAGACGCTCCCCCGGCTCGCAGGCAACCAGCCTCTCCATCAACTGCCCTTCCGCCAAATACAACTCCCCGGAGTCAAGGTCAAGCCATTCCTGCGGAATTGGCGGAACACCATCCCCGAAAGGAACGCACGCTGTCATTCTTTCAATGTATAACTTGTTTATATTCAACGACTTAAGACATACATACGCGTCAACCCAGTCCTTCTTCCCTGGCTTGGACGACGCACCCCCCGGAGCCTGAATGGTTGCACAGGACGCCACCAGAAGCGCGGCCAGCCCCAACCACGCCACAAAAAGCCCTCTACTGTTCGCTCTTGCCCTCATCAGGCTCTCTCCCCGCCAAGGCGTTTTCCTCCGACTGCACGCCCCCCCCCGAAACCGCACTCCCGCGCTTTCTGCCTATCCAGGTTCGGATTTTCACGACGGTCGGTATGGTGATGATCGTCAGGAGAAGGCACCAGACGAAGACACGCAGAACGGTGCTTCCCACATACTGCTGCAATTTGTCCGCCGCATATCCCCATGCGGTGATGGAGGTTACGCTCGCGGTGACAACCGTCCCCAGCATCCCCCAGTATCCAAGTCCCATGTATCGCGCCAGAAGCGATCCTATGACGGGACCTGTTCCTGGAAGCGGAATGAAGACGAAGATGAACACTCCCGGAATCCCCAGGCGCGCCCACTTCTGGCGCTGCTTCCTGGCGTCCCCTGCCACTCCCTTGAATGTATCGTGCAACTGGGCAATGCGGAGAAATCCCCTGCACGACAGACCGAAGAGCGTGTTGAAGAAGCAGATGATGGTGATTGTCAGAAGGCTGTTGAAAAGGATGTTCTGCCAGAGCGCGATGGCAGGATACTTTGCCGCTTCGACTGCGCCTACGGGAGCCCCCATCGCAATGTGGCTCACGATGATCTTCGAGAGCATCCTGCCATACGAGGGCTTCAGATGGAAGGCAATGAAGACGGCGCCAGCCACGCACAAAAATGTCACCAGCCCAATGCACAGCGACCAGAACTCGGGGAGGCGCACAAACCTGAGAAGGGTCTCGTGCCAGCGTCCCCCCGTTGGGACAGGCGGGTAGGCGGTTGCCTCGTTGTCAATAGGCTCGAATTCCGACATGCTCCTGCACTATTGTTTCAGCGAATCCACAAGTATGAATTTCATCGAGCAGTCGCCAATCTTCTGGTCGTCGACCCAGAGTTCGCCGGAGGCGGTTCCAGCCCTGCCCCCCACGTCGCAGCTCCCGGCAATCACCAGCTGGTCGCCAACCCGCGCGTGCTGATAAAAATGCGCCTCGTCAATGCAGAGGAAAATCCCCAGCTTGCCAGCATTCCCAGGCTGCGAAAGAATATGGGCGCACCCCAGCTGCGCGGCGGACTCGAGCATGAGGGGAGACGGGTAGATGCCGTTGCCTGTGCCCGCCATCATCATGTCGCAGCAACTGAGATTCTTGTAGCCGAAAATCTTCTTGGACTCGGGATTGCCGATGCCAATCGCCTTGTCCAGCAGAAGGAAGGGCGGACGGTGAGGAAGAAGCTTCATGAGACCAATCGCATCGGTCGCCTCGCCTTTTGCAAGCTCCTCCGCAAATGGACTCGCTGGGCGGTTCGATGCAGTCCGGGGATGCTCGAAGTCCGCCGAATTTATCCGGGCAAGCTGAATGACGCCCGTGGAGGCAACACCCTGCTCCGTGGTGCATGAAACCAAAAACTCCGCCTCCCCAGAGGCCTTGCGCTCCTGAATCTTGGCCTCGACTTCCATGATCATGCCAGGAAGAACTGGCTTGCGGAACTTGAGACGCTTCACCGCGCAAAGGACAATGTCCGTGCCGCCAATGCCAGGAAGGGAACACTTGAAAAGAAGACGGGCAAGCTGGGACATGGCAGTCAACTGGAGGACGCCGGGAAGAATCGGCTGCCCCGGAAAATGCCCCTGGAAGACGCCCTCGGCAATGGAGACGGCCTTGCGGCCGACCGCGCAGTCGCCCTCGTTGGAAAGCTCGGCGACGTCTAGCATGAGCATCGGCGCACGGGCGCCGAGAATCGAGGAAATCTGATGGAATGAATACGCCTTCATTGCTGCAACGCTGGATTGTTCCCTGAATTACTGAAACCTGGCACGGACGGACAACGGCTACTCGCCGTCCTTCGGGTTGACCATCCGAGGATCGTCGGCCAACTTGAGGTCCTTGAAGCGGTCCTTCGATGAATCCTCCTCTGGAGGCCTCTCATTGGGAACCGTGATGCTCATTGGATGCTGGGCGTCAGGATAGGTGCGGTTCCACTCCCCCTCGATGGCGTTGATCAACTCCTTGAAGTCAACCATCGGATTGGTCGGGTCAATCATCTTGACCCTGCCGTCCGCCAACGTCAGGGGAAGCTCCGTCTTGCCATTGACGGTCATCACCTGCTCAAGGGGCTTCGGGGAGGCGTCGCCGCTCAGGGTCTCCTCAAGATAGACCTCGCTCGGCTTCTGCCAGAGAGCCTGCTTGAAGGCATACAACGCCTTCTGGTTCAGGCGCTCCTCGCTCGTCCCCTGAACAACCAACTTGAACAAGGCGGCTGGATTGCCCTCGCGGACTTCCTGACGCTCTGGATTCGCAAGACGGGCCTCCTCCTCAAGGCGGGCAGCCTCCGCGGCGGCGCGAATGCGGTACGCATAGCAACCCGCAATCCCCAAAAGAATCAGGACAACGGGAATCCCTATCCACAGGGCACGGCGACGGCGACGGCGCGAACGCTCGCGCTCAAACTCCTTCGCCTCCGCGACGGTGCAGGTGCTTCGGCTCTCATCACCGAAGAGCGACAGGGTGCTTCGCTCGTGAAGATTGTCGTAGTCTTTCAGAGACATCTCTTATTTCTCCTTGTAGGGGAACAGGTTATGTCAGCCCGCGCTTCGTTGGCTGCGCTTAAGTATGATTTGATAGACAAGTATCGCGACGAATGTGACTGCCAAAAGCAGCGTGGAAAGGGCGTTGATCATTGGAAGCGACCCACGCTTGATCATGCCCTGGATCTGTATGGGCAGGGTCGTGGTGCCAGGTCCGTTTACGAAGAATGTAATGACAAAGTCGTCGATTGAGAGGGTGAATGCCAGCAGTCCTCCCGCAAAGATGCCTGGAAGGATGATGGGGACAAGCACCTTCCAGGTGGTAACCCACCGGTTTGCGCCAAGGTCCCGCGCCGCCTCAAGGATTGTCATGTCAAAGTCCTGGAGCCGCGAAAGCACCGCCATCGCCACATAGCTTGTGCAGAAGGTGACGTGCGCAATCACAATCGTGGTCAGCCCAAGCTGCACCTTGACCGCCATGAAGAAGATGAGAAGGCTGATGCCGATGAGAATCTCAGGAACAACCAGCGGAGTGTAGACGAGGCAGTAGTGGAAGTTCTGGAGACGGCTCTTGTACTTGTGGAGCGCAAATGCGCTGCAGGTGCCGATGAAGGTCGAAATCAATGTCGATATCGTTGCGACAATCAGCGTGTTGGAGAGCGCAAGCCAGATGTTCCTCCCCTTCGGCGAGAAGAGTTCGGAGTACCATCTTAGGGTGAAGCCAAGCCAGTGGGTTCCCTGCTTGTTGGCATTGAAGGAGTTCACTACGAGCAGGATGATCGGCACGTAGAAGAAGAGAAGCACCAGCCAGGTCAGAATCCCGGGAATGTGACTGCGTCTTACCGTCATGCTAGACTACCTCCTTCGCGGGCGACGCAGTGCCGTCGGGATTCTTCTTGCCCTTGAGGAAGAAGAGCAGCGGAAGGAACATCACCACCGTCAAGACAGCCGAAAGCGCGGCCGCAGCGGGAATATTCCGGTTTTCCAGGGCGGTCCGGACGATTACGTTGCCTATCATCATCGAGTCCTTGCCGCCCACCATGTCGGGGATGACGTAGGAGCCTATGCACGGAATGAGGACCATGAGGCATGCGGAGAGCAATCCGTCCGCGATTCCAGGAACGAAGACCTTGAAGAAGGCCCGCAGCCGTGTGGCGCCTAGGTCCATCGCGGCCTCGAATAGGGAAAAGTCGAACTTTTCGGCGGCCGCGTAAAGCGGCAGAATCGCAAAGGGCAACTCGGTGTACACCATCACCAGAAGGACGGCCTCCGGACGATATAGCAGCACGGAATCAGGCGAAAGCACATGGCACCACACCAGGAACTGCTTCAAAAGCCCCTCGGGATGCAAAACTGACTTCCACGCAAAGATCCGAATGAGGAAATTCGTCCAAAACGGTATGATTGTAAGAAGCATCATCACATCCCGCATCCGCGGGGAGACACGCGCCATGTGGTACGCGACTGGCACCGCGATGGCAAGGGTCAGGGCCGTGCACACGACGCTCATCCAAATCGTCCGCCAGATTATTGACGGATAATTCGGGTGCCGTAGATCGGCTATGGTCTTCAGGGTCCACTCGTCCCCGATGCCGCCAAAATCGCCTCGGCTCCTGAATGCGATGGCGAAGATGATCAGCGTCGGCAACAGGAAAAAGACTGTCATCCAGAGGAGTGACGGGGACGACACTGCGAATTCGCCGAAGAGACGTTTGCGGAAGCCGTTGCCGTTCACTTCACTTCCTCCGCAGCGTTCTCCGCTGAATTGCCGGCCTCGACACCGGCCGGCGCCGCCGTTGCCTCCTCATCGGAGACACTCTCCTCGCCCAGCTGCTGGGGAGGCATCTGGAGGAGGTCTTCGTCCTTCTCGCTGTAGTGTTCCAGCATGAATCCGTCGTCAGACTGCCAGGAGATGAAGACCTTGTCACCCCAGGTGATGGGGCGTTCGTCAAGCATGAAGCGATTGTGCTGGCGGGTGACTGCCACACGCCAATCAGGGGCGATGCTCACCCAGTAACGCGTATGGTCGCCCTGGTAGACAATGTCCTCCACGGTCGCGGGAAGGACATTCTGCTTGGGACCGGTCTGGGGCTTGTCAAGGGAGATGGAGAACTTTTCGGGCCTTATGGAGACATGCACCAAGTCGCCCTTCGACTTCTTCTTGTCGTTGAAGCAAAGCAGCGGCGGCAGTTCCGGCACGTCAAGCCAGCAGTATTCCGAGTCGACCACCTGGGAGATGCGCCCATCGAAGAAGTTGGTGTCTCCAATGAATGCGGCGACAAAGCTTGTGCGCGGGGCCTCGTAGATTTCCGCAGGGGTTCCCACCTGTTCCACGCGGCCGTTGTGCATGACTGCGATATGGTCGGAGATGCTCATGGCTTCGTTTTGGTCGTGGGTCACATACATGAATGTGATTCCGACCTCGTCATGGATCAGCGAGAGTTCGAGGCTCATGCGCTGGCGGAGTTTCAAATCCAGCGCGGCCAGGGGTTCGTCAAGCAGCAGGACCTGTGGCTTGAGGATGAGCGCCCTGGCAATGGCCGTGCGTTGCTTCTGGCCCCCTGAAATCTGGTTGGGACGCTTGTCCGCGCACGACTCCATCTGGATCATGGCGAGCATCTTGTCGACCTCGGCGTCAATCTCCTTGCGGGGAAGTTTTCTCAGCTTCAGCCCAAAGGCGATATTCTCACGCACGGTCATGTGCGGGAAAAGCGCGTAATTCTGGAAGACGGTATTGACCTTCCGAATGTTAGGAAGCTGTTCGGTGATATCCTCGCCGTCCAGCAGAATCCGGCCGCAGTCGGGCGAGTCGAATCCGGCAAGCATGCGAAGGAGAGTGGTCTTGCCGCAACCACTCGGACCTAGAATAGAAAAAATCTCCCCTCGCTTGATCGTCAACGTTACATCGTCAACCGCCTTCAGGGAACCGTATGACTTCGTCACACGGTCGAACTTCAGAAAATCATCCAACTCAACCGTTTCCTTTAGTTGCGTCAGCGTCGCTGAGAGTGGCTCGCATGCCTGGACGAACCACCCCCAAGAAGCGATTCCCGGCAAGTGATTAATATAGCCAATCTAGAGGACAGGGAGAAGTAATTCCGGAGAGATAATGGACCCCAGAAAACGCTTTTTCTCCCCTGCCCATCCACTCACAACATTATTCGACGCCCCAACAAGCCTTTCCATCGGAAGAGACAGGATCCGTTGCATGCCCCCTCATGACGCCCTGCCCGCCATAACAAGGAGATGCATCCTCGCGTCGGAAATGCACCAATGAAAGGACAACTCGCGGAACCTCCCCCATACCGAAAAACAAGCACACACCTCACCCTGTATTCCAGATCGAAGCTAAAATGGGCATCAGGCTCGCGCACGCGTGCGCGCGTACGTCCATAGGATGGTGGGTACATCTTGGGGTGGAAGGGAGGGGGAATACACTTATTCCCCCGACCGCCCACCCCAAGATGCCGCCCCGCCGCAGTATTTCAAGTCAACGGAAGAATAGTCATCAAAGTTATAATCTGGCACTCCACACTTGACGACAAGCCGAAGGAGTGATACAGCCCTGACACCTACATGATTGCAGGGGAATTGCACCCTGACCGCCTACCTGTCGGCGACAGGCGAGCCCTGACACCTACATGATTGCAGCCCCCATGGGGAGACGAAAAAAAATGCATCGGTCACCAATAACCGTCTACGTGGTTGCAGAAGCCACACCCTGGGAAGCAGAGGAAACTCTATAATCGCCACACTTGCATTGTGCAGACACTTGCGGCTTGATATGCTAAATTTGGCTCTTGGTAGGGCTGTCCTATGGGCAAGCCACTCGCCCCGCGCTGCCAATCAGTCATAACATACAGCATATAAACAAGTTACAATATCTTTAAGAAACCTGCCATGGCTATTGTCCCGCAGATTCTGGATAATATCCTTCTTTGACGTCCTACCATACGCCCTTTCCAGTCCCGTACTCCATCCACCCCATGCGAAAGTCGACCTCCTCACCCATGGCTGACACCTCCTCACCTGCTGATACACGACATTTGCCGGACAATGCTGGCGTCGTCTTCCCCTCTGGCTGGAAATTGGACAAGCAGCCAGGACAAATCCTGAATTCCGGTTCCGGACCTGTTCTCCAGGTGTCGGGTGACGGTTCCAGATACAACTATTGGCTTTCAGCGCCCTGTGGACTCCAGGGAGGGCACATCTACATGCTCTCTTTTTTGGGCAGGAGTCCCGACCGTGCAAGCGGAGTCATCGTCTCGGGGCCGATTGGATACAACACCGACCGCTTCTGCTCCTTCACGCCGAACTGGGAATCATGTGCCGACATCATCGTCCTTCCCATTGCCCGTCCAGACGCAAGGGTACGCATGGGGCAGTGGACATTGAACGGGACCGCCGAATTCAAGGACATCTCCCTCGTTGAAGTCTTCCCCGTGTATTCCCGGCATGGCGGCATTGTCCTCGGCAATGGGGAATGCCTGAATGGCAACGAATACTCCTTCTCCCCCTCCTTCCTCTCCAGAGGGCATGCGGAGGCCCGCGTCCTCGACCGCCTGAATGCCGACTTCAACACCAGCCGCCTGGTTTTCGGCAAAGGGCAGGACGTGGTCTACCACTTCAGGATTGGGGACAGAATGCTGCAGGACGCAAGGGTGGAGGTAGGCATCTTCTATTACGAATGTGGAGACCTTCTTGTCGAGGCAAGCGTTGACAGGCGGGAGTGGAAGCTCATCGGTGAAAAGAGGGAGACGGGGGACTCCCGTTTTTCCTTGCCTGATGAATTATTCCCCGCGCGGGAGGTATTTGTCCGCCTGCGCGCATCCTCGCCTGTGGAGACAGATGCCGACAACTCCGCCCCGGGCTCCATGCAGGTGAACAGGGTCGCCTTCCACGCCACATTGGATGGAACACCCACCGAGATGATCGGAACGACGCAATACGCGGAAATCCTCCATGACGACGAGCATGCCACGGTCGAAATCCTCGACCTCGGCAGCGCACTGCCTGGCGAGGAGAACCAGGTGCGCCTGGCTGTGACAAACATCTCCCAACGCGAATTGTCTCTCGCCCCATACGCCGCACTCTCACGCAGGGGGGACCAGCCCATCCACGGCAGCCAGAGGGACGTTATCACGCTGTCGCCAGGCCAGAAAAGAGAACTTCAAATTCCATATTCAGTCCTGGAGACAGGTGCCTGGACACTTCGAGTCGGCCTTGGGCAGGACTCGTCATTTGAATGCCAATGCAAGCTCTTCATTCCGCACATTTTCAACAACAGCTACGGCGAGCTGCTCTCCACGGATTTCCATGCCGCGCTCTGGTCGGCTCCGCCGGAGTGGAAGGTCCACCGCACGCGAAGACTTCCCACCGACGCGGGTTGTGCGCTGGAAATCGAGGCCGCAAAGGGTGAATCGGAGGCAATCCAGCTGGTCGTGACTCCAAATGAGAGTCTCCATGGAGTCAATTTCCGGGTCTCGGAACTTAAAAACGAGACCGGAGATGTCATTTCCGCAGACAGAATCGAGCTGCTGCGTGTTCACTACCTTGACATTCAAATCAAGACGGACGCCACCAGCGCCCTCGTCCCCTGGCCTGACCCGCTGCCCCCTGTCAAACCAGACATGACTCTGGAGGCAGGCCTCAACCAGCCCATCTATGTCAGAGCCGACATTCCTGTCGACGCCCGGGCTGGAATCTACCACGGCAGCATCACGGTCGAGGCCGAGGACGGCTGGAAGGCATCAGTCCCCCTGTCCATACGCGTCTTCGACTTCGCCCTGCCCGACACCATGACCTGCGAGACGGCCTTCGGCTTCTCAATCAAGGATGCTGAAAAGTACCACAAACCCGGAACGGATGACGAACGTGGGCAACTGCTGGAGAGATACCTGGAGTTCATGTCGCGGCACCGCATCAGCCCCTTCGAGCCCGCACCGGATGCCAGGCTGTCGCCGCGCATTCTTGGAAAAGACGAGGGAAAGCCCCTGGACGAGTGGGAGATCGCCATCGACTGGACAGATTGGGACCGGCATGTCGGGCGCGCCTTTGATAAATACCACTTCAACACAGTTAGTCTCCCCGTGGAAGGTCTCGGAGGCGGATCATTCTTCGAACGCATCATGCCGGATTTCCTTGGATATGCAGAGGATACCCCCGAATACAAGTTACTCTTCCCTAAGTACTTGAAGCTCCTGCAAGAGCATCTGGAAGAGAAGGGGTGGCTGGACAAGGCATATATCTACTGGTTTGACGAACCGACATCAAAGGACTACGAGTTCGTCATGAACGGCTTCCGGAAACTCTCCGACGCAGCGCCAAAAATCCGTCGCCTACTGACCGAATCCATTGAAAAACCCCTCCTGGGTGGACCAAATCTCTGGTGTCCACACTCACACCTGCTCAACTCGGAGGCCTGGTCTGAACGCCGAGCCCTGGGAGAACAGCTTTGGTGGTATCTCTGCACAGAGCCAAAAGCCCCATACGCCACGCTCTTCATCGACCATCCTGGCATCGAAATGCGAACATGGCTCTGGCAAAGCTGGCAACGCATGGTCCAGGGTGTCCTGATATGGCAGATAAACTACTGGACAAGCACAACCGCCTACCCAGATGGACTCCAGAACCCATACGTCGACCCTATGAGCTGGATGACGGGATACGGAGTGCTGGAAGGAACCAAAACTGCCTGGGGAAATGGAGACGGAAGACTCATCTACCCACCGGAAATTGTCCAGGATGGAACCCAGCCAGGCTTCATCCTGGACTCCCCCGTCACGTCAATGCGCATGGAAATGCTCCGGGACGGTCTCGAAGACTACGAGTACTTTGTCATCCTTAAAAACCTCATCGAGGAAAAGAAGGACAGGTTGTCTGAAAAGGAACGCGAGGCCTACGAAAAGCTGCTCGAGGTTCCACAGGAGATCACATCGTCGATGACCGAATTCAACATCGACCCCACACCCATGAAAATACACCGCAGAAAACTCGCAGAGGCAATAGCAAAATTAAGTAGAGAATAGGGAGAAGGGAGAAGAATGTAGTGCGTGGTCACTATGCAGTGGGCTTCCGTTGAGCACGGCCGAATGGCCGTGCGGGGCGCGCCCAAGCGCGCCGGCCACGCACTGCTTTCTACCCTCTTCTCCCTGTTCTCTTTTTTCACCAAAAAAGCCCCATTGCGGATTGTCGTCCGCAATGGGGCTTTTGGTGAAAAAAGGTTCGCGCCGCGCTGCTTTCACGCGCTCTTGAACGCACTATCATCGCC
>URJM01000018.1 GCA_900548225.1 uncultured bacterium | reverse complement strand
TGCACTTCTTCATCTCCGCCACTGTCTCAAAATAGAGAGTCTGGATTGCCTTGATGGGATTAGTCATTGTCTTTTCCAAAGTGGTTGTCCCCCTCGCTGCCATACACGGGCCTTGGGGAGTCCGTCATTGACCTTGCATGGCGGCCCTTGCCGCCGTCCTGGGGAATGCCGTCTTTAAAACAGAAGTGGCAGGAGAGACAGGGATCGAACCTGCGACCTGCGGTTTTGGAGACCGCTGCTCTACCAATTGAGCTACTCTCCTGCGGGTGAAAACTGAAACTTGCCGAAGCGAGTTCGGAAAGCCTACCGCACTTCGCGGTGCGTGGTGACCTTGCGGTCCCACTTGCAATACTTCTTCATTTCCAGGCGACCAGGAGTATTGCGCTTGTTCTTGGTCGTGGTGTAGTTGCGGCGCTTGCACTCGGTGCAGGCCATCTGGATGATTTCGGAAGGCATAGGTTCGCGGCTCCTCTAAATAGAAGCTCTTTGCGGATCCCTCCCGCCCAAGGCCCCCGCTTGCCTTCGAAAAGACAGGAGGGCCTGGACGCGATTTGATCGCGCGGGGAGCGAGACTACTCGATGATCTCGGAGACGTTACCGGCGCCGACGGTGCGGCCGCCCTCGCGGATTGCGAAGCGCAGACCGACTTCCATTGCGACGGGGCAGATCAGCTCGATGGTCATGGTGGCGTGGTCGCCGGGCATGATCATCTGGACGCCTTCCTCGAGGTGGCAGACACCAGTCACGTCAGTGGTGCGGATGTAGAACTGGGGACGATAGCCATCCTTGAACTGGGTGTGGCGGCCGCCTTCCTCCTTGGTGAGGACGTAGACCTGGCACTTGAACTTGGATGGTTCCGGGAACCGCCAGGATCTGTCCGCGCTGGACATCTTCCTTCTTGGTGCCGCGGAGGAGGCATCCGATGTTGTCACCGGCCTGGCCCTGGTCAAGCAGCTTGCGGAACATCTCGACGCCAGTGACGGTGGTCTTCTGGGTCTCGGTGATGCCGACGATTTCGACGGGGTCGCCGACCTTGATGACGCCGCGTTCGACACGGCCGGTCACGACGGTTCCGCGGCCTTCAATGGAGAAGACGTCCTCGATGGGCATCAGGAAGGGCTGGTCGAGGGGGCGGACAGGATCCGGGATGAAGTTGTCAACTGCGTCCATGAGCTCGTGGATGCACTTGCAGGCGGGGTCGTTCTCGGCGGTGGCCTTCTTGTCGGTGGCCGCGAGCATGACTTCGTTGACCTTGAGTGCGGAGCCGCGGATGACGGGGGTGTCGTCGCCGGGGAACTCGTACTTGTTGAGGAGGTCGCGGACCTCTGCCTCGACCAGGTCGAGCAGCTCGGGATCGTCAACCATGTCGGTCTTGTTCATGAAGACGACGATTGCGGGGACGCCGACCTGGCGTGCGAGCAGGACGTGCTCGGAGGTCTGTGCCATGACACCGTCGGTGGCCGCGATGACCAGGATTGCTCCGTCCATCTGGGCGGCACCGGTGATCATGTTCTTGATGTAGTCGGCGTGTCCGGGGCAGTCGACGTGGGCGTAGTGGCGCTTCTTGGTCTCGTACTCGACATGGGAGGTGTTGATGGTGATGCCACGAGCCTTTTCCTCGGGGGCGTTGTCGATCTGGGAGTAGTCGCGGACGTCACCGCCGAAGATCGCGCCCTGGACCATGGTGATGGCAGCAGTCAGGGTGGTCTTGCCGTGGTCGATGTGGCCGATGGTTCCGATGTTGCAGTGGGGCTTATCCCTCTTGAAGGTTTCTTTTGCCATTTTGCTACCTCGTGTTGTTGTTGCGAAGCGCCGCCGGATGCGGCTGGTTTGCTTCAGTTTTTGTTGTTTTGACTATGGAAAAAACTTTCTGAGCCTCTGGGAGTTCGTCATCGCGGGCATTTCGCCCGGCTTCCGAATGATTTTTGGCGGAGTCCCTTTTATAGACGAAACGCATGGATGGACCATTTCCCAGCAGCCCGTCCATGCCTTTTCAAAGAGTATATGGAGCCTACATTCGGAATCGGACCGAAGACCTCATCCTTACCAAGGATGCGCTCTACCAACTGAGCTATGTAGGCATCTATCGCTAGATTCTGGCCGTGTGGGTATTTCGAGGGCGTTTTCCTGTTGTCCGTCTCATGCCATCTGCGGCGCGTTGCGTAAGATAACGGGCTTTGCTCTCTTTGCAAATCAACACCGGGGGAATTTCATGATTTTTTCAACGGTTTTTCCCGAGCATCCGCGCCAGCTTCCCGAGGGCGGTTTTCACCGTGGCCTGGCGGACGGCCTGCCTGTCCCCCTGGAAGAGGAGTGTTTCGACCTCCCTGGAGGCGCCAGCCTGGACTCCCAACACCACCGTGCCGACGGGTTTTCCGGGCTCGGCGCCCCCGGGGCCGGCAATGCCCGATACGGCTATTGCGCATTGGACGCCTGTCCTGGCGACAAGTCCGTCAAGCATTGCGGAGACAACCTCCTCCGAGACCACGCCGTGGCGTTCCACCATGTCGTGCGGCACCCCGAGGAACCTCTCCTTCCAGGATGTGCTGTATGTGACAAACGCCCCGGCGAACCAGGCCGAGGAGCCTGGAAGATCCGTGCATGCGGCGGCGATGCCGCCTCCCGTGCAGGATTCCGCCGTGGCCAGCATCCATCCCCTGAAGGCCAGCGCCTCGGCGACCTTCCCCAGAGTGTCCCTGATTTCCCCGTATGTCTCCATTTGGATGTTGAGGATGTTCCTGTCAGTGTGACGTTGGCTACGAGAGGACCACGAATGCGAGGGCGTAGTCCCTTTCGTGGGAGATGGACAGATGTATCTTCGAGACGCCCAGGGAGTCGGCCGTCTCCCTGGTTCTTCCCGCAAGCGTCATCACCGGGCGTCCCTGTCCGTCGTTCAGGACAGTGACTTCGTTCATGCGGCACGCCTCCCCGACGCCGGTGCCCAGCGCCTTTGCCAGCGCCTCCTTGGCCGCCCAGCGTCCGCCGAGGAATTCCAGCCTGCGCCGTTCCTGGGCCGGGAGCGCATCCAGCTCCCCGGGGGCGTAGACCTTCTGGAGGAACGCGTCGCCGGTCCTGGAGATTGACTTCTCCAGGCGCGCCAGCTCCACGATATCCGTGCCGACTCCGATGATTTGTGCCTTGAACATCGCCATTTCCGGGCTATGCCGTCGCGCCTAGTATTGCGCGTGTGCTTCGACCCACGCCTTCGCCTTCGCCTGGTATTCCGCCCGTCCCTTCGGGTCGGTGACCGTCTTCAGGTAGAGATGGAAGAGTTCGAAGAGGACCTGCCTGAAGGTGTCGAGGCTTGTCATGCGGTCGATGAAGAGGTCCACGGGATCCAGGGATTCCCCCTCCGGGAGGCGTAGTCCGCGGATGACGAACTGGCTTGCGTCGAGGGTGCAGCTCCACTCCTCGCCCTTGTTGCGTGCCAGGACGATTCTGGCGGAGCGAAGCTTCTTTCCCACCATCATGGCGCTCCGAGCCTCGGCGGAGTTGGTCGGCGTGCCCTTGCGGAGGCTGCTCTCGAAGGAGCCGCCGCCCTCCGCCACGAAAGTGAGCGGCCCGTCAATCATGAGGCTGAAGTCGCCCAGGCGGGTCGGAGGCAGGATTCCGTTGCGGCTCTCCTGGTAGAACCAGAGCCATGTCAGGAAGTTTTCGCCTAGTAGCCCGGTGGCGCCGTCGTTGTCTTCGAGCGCGGGGGAGATGTTGAGGGCGGGGACGGAAAGCGGGTCCACACCGTATTTCACCTGGGCGAGATTGTCAGGGGTCATGGGGAGCGGGTCAAAGCCAATCGCCTTGGCGAAGAAGCCGTTGAAGAGGTCCAGCTGCCTTTCGCTGGTGGCAGTCACATAGAGGAAGCCGGAGACGGGGTCGATTGCGGCGTAGGTTCCTGAGACGCTGGGGGGCATCTTCGGCATGAGACGTTGCTTCACCTCCTCCTTGATCTCCTTGATTGCCTTGCGGTTCAGATGGTCGACCTTGCGGGCGCGCATCTGGACCAACTCCTCAAGACGGCACTCGGCCGTCATCAGGCTGCCGGGAATCTTCTTCTCGGCCTGGCGAAGGCAGACGTGAATGTACGAACCAAAGAGGCTGTTCTCGTCGGTGATGTCAGTCTCAAGAAGAAAACGACCGGTCACCCATCCCCAGGACGGCTCGTCATAGACTTGGGTCAATGGCCCCGCCGCGTTTGCGGCAAATCTGGCGACTGCATCCTGGGGCAGTGGCTGAGGCAGAAGGCAAACTCGGAAGGCGATGCTTCCCCTATCGAATCCCATTTGTTATATCTCCTTGCAATTAAAGCAGTTATGTAATATCAGGCGCACTATTGCGCCATCAAGTCGCCCTCGGACTCGAAGGCGACTGCTCCATTGACGCGTCCCGTGACGGCGAAATGGTTGTCCACGAGTGATTTCGAGACTGCCATCATGCTGTCCGGCGGGACGCTTTTCTGGTAGTTGAGCTGGAATTCCCCCGGATAGCGTCCGATTCCAAGGGCGTCCTGGAGGATTCCGGCGTATTCGGCATTGTTGAGATGCCCGTTGATGTCTATCTGAGTCGGTTGGATTTTTCTTGTTTCGGTGTTTGTGCCGTCCTGTTTTGCGGGCGTGAGCTTGTCCAGCTCCTGGAAGATGCGTTCCGGCGTCTCGCCTGAGGGGATGATTTTCCCGTAAAGTCTTTCCGACGGCAGGATTCTCATCTTATCGACATCCACGAGGAGCCATCCGCTGCTTGCCCTTGCGAACTCTCCGAGCCGTGGCGTCGAGAAGCGGAATTCGCGTCGTGCAAAGAGGTGTTCGAATCCCGACGGCCATGTGGCGACGGAGACGGTTTCCCCGATGGCGGGGTATTCGGCGAGCCGGACGCGGATCCTTGACAGCATCCACGCCTGGCGCAACGGCGCAAGGGTCTCCACGCCGACGCCAATCCTGCTGGCGTGGACTCCTGCGACATCCTGCGCAAAGTCGAAGAAGGTCTTCAGCTTCATGCGTCCATTGCGGTCGCATTCGCTGTAGCGGAGGGCAAACTCCTCTGTATGGACAAGCGGCATTTCCTTTGAACTCCTATTTCTTCTGGGGGACGTCCTCCGCGGAGACCGTCTCCCGGGTCCCCTCGAAGAGGGTGTAATACGGATAGAAGAGCAACGCCTGGGTCCCGAGCCTTCCGTTTCGGTTCTTTGCGATGACGAGCTTGGCCTCGAGGGGTTCGTTCTTGTTGCCGTCCTGGTATTGCACTTCGCGGTCCCTGTGGAGGAACGTGACCACGTCGGCGTCCTGCTCGATTGCCCCCGATTCGCGGAGATTGCTGAGCTTCGGGACTCCGTTGCCCTGCTCCGCCGCACGGTTCACCTGCGCAAGAACGACGACTGGAATCTTGAGCTCCTTCGCCAGGGCCTTCAGTGCGCCGGAAATCTTCGCCACTTCGTTTTCACGGGAGGCGGAACGGTTCAGCGACGAAATCGTGACAAGCTGGAGGTAGTCGATGAAAAGGACCTTGATTCCATGCTTTTCGACCATGCGGCGCGCCTTGGAGCGCAGCTCCAGGATGTCGATGCCGCCCGTCTCGTCAATGTAGATCTTCGACTTGCGGAGCATTGAGGCCGCCTCCTTGATGCTCTGCATGTCCGCCGCCGAAATAGACCCGCCCTGGTATGCAAGCCCGGAGATGTTGACCTTGGCTATTGAGGAAATCAGTCGCAGAGTCAATTCAGACGAGGACATTTCGAGGGAGAAGATTCCGACGGGGGTTCCTCCCAGGGCGATGTTCGACGCGATGTTCAGCGCCAGGGCGGTCTTTCCGATTGACGGGCGAGCCGCCAGGACGAAAAGCGTGCCAGGCTTGAGCCCACCAGTGATGGCCTTGTCAAGATCCTCGAAGCCCGTTGGGATTCCCATGATGCCGTTGTTGGCGGGATTTATGATCTGCGTGATGTAGGTCATCGCCTCCATGACCAGGGAGCCCACGTCCTTGTAGTCCTGATGCTGGTTCATCTGGCTTATCTCAAGGACGGTGCTCTCGATGTTGTCAAGGAGCTCCTCCGCGCCGCCGTCGGACTCGTAGCACTTGAGAATGGACTCCGCACAGGTGGAGATGATGCGGCGGAGAATCGCGTTCTGCTTGACAATCTTGACGTAGTGGTCGATGTGGGAGGCGGTGGGCACCTTGTCCATCAGCATTGCAAGATAGCTGGCGCCGCCGACAATGTCAAGCTGGTTGTTCTTCTGGAGATACTCCGAAAGGACAACCGGGTCAAGGCCGGCCTTGCCCTGGGGGTTGAGCGCCTGCATCGCATTGAAGATCGTCTGGTGCGCCTGGAGATAAAAGGCGTCTGGGAAATTCAGCTGCGCCAACCCCACGCCGGCGGCGTCCGCCGAAATGAGCATGGCGCCAAGGACGGCTATCTCCGCGTCGTTGTTGTGGGGCTTCTCCCTGTCCAGCGACAGAATGCTGGCGGCGGAGGTGGTGGCGTCCGACATATTCTTTTTCGTCCTGTCTTGCATGATATGGGAAAGTAGAGAATAGGGAGGAGGGAGGAGAGGGCAGTGCGTGGACACTATGCAGTGGGCTTCCTAGGTAGAGAATAGGGAGGAGGGAGGAGAGGGGAGTGCGTGGACACTATGCAGTGGGCGTCCATTATGGGTCGCACGGCAGAATCGCCGTGCGGACAGAGTGCAGGGATGGATTCAAACACGGACGCGTGGCGGAATCGCCGCGCGGATAGAGTGCAGGGATGGATTCAAACAGGTACGCATGGCGGAATCGCCGTGCGGACAGAGTGCAGGGATGGATTCAAACACGGACGCGTGGCGGAATCGCCGCGCGGGCGCGCCCAAGCGCGCCAACCACGCACTACCTTCTTCTCCCTTCTCCCTATTCTCTACTTTTTAATTCTCTACTTTTTAGTACTCAATTTTTATGGTCTCGATTTCAAAGGGCTTCAGCATAAAGACAATGCCTTTCATGAGCTCCCGTCTGCCGAAAATGCCCTCCTCCGCCTTCTCGTTCCATTCCAATGCGTCCATGGCGACCATCCTCTTCGGGAGCTTTCTGTCATCGAAGACGATCTTCAGCGAGGACTCCCTGCCCTGGAGTTCCACCAGCCGCAGGATGTATGCATCGGACTTTTCGGCCCGTTTGACCACCTCGACCGAGACACCCGTGTTCGCGTCGTCGAGGTAGAATGGCGGAATGAGCTCCTCCAGGATTCGTCCATCGAAGCGCAGTGGTTCCCGGTTGAGTTGTGCGGACCTTTCGATGACCCAGGACTCCTCGAAGGGGAAATTATGCGGGCACAGCGCGTATGTGAACTCGTGTTCGCCCTGGTCTGCGTAGTAGTCGGGCCACTTCGGGGACCTGAGCAGCGCCAGATCCAGGACTCCGTCCCGGACCATGTAGGCGTATTTGCAGTCGTTTGCCAGCGCGACCCCAGCCTGGCTGGTGGAGATGTCTGCGTACTTATGGGCGCAGACCTCGAACTTCGCGTAGTCCCACGAAGTGTTCGTATGGGTGGGACGGCGCACGAAGCCATACTGGATGTCGAAGGTGGCCTCGTCGGAACGGATGGTTGTCGGGAAGGAGACCCGCAGCATCTTGCGGTTCTCGTGCCAGTCGACCCTCGTCTTGAACTCTAGCATGGAATCCTCGTAGTTGCACTCCTCCTGCCCGTGCGCCAAGGAAACCTCCTGGGTGACGGTGGAGTTGCCGACAACAAGCTCGAAATGGAGCACGTCGCGGACGGGTCCCGTCTCGCGGAACGCCTTGTAGCCGGGCCTGGCCTTGGCGGTGGCGACCAGCTCCCTGCGATACCAGGGATCCACATCCCATGCATCGTATTCGGCCGGCTCGTCCACATAGTAGCCCAGGACATTTCCCGGCGCCTTGAGGACTTCATCCGAGTAGGGGGTGAACTCCTCCGAGGAAATCGCGACCACCTGCCCGTCATTGTTGAACGCAGCGACAAGGAACTGGTTTTCGAGGGTGAGGACATGGTCGGTCTTCGTCCGTGCCGCCCCGTTGGCTCCCGGGGTGAACTTGAGCACCCGGAATCCGTATTCGGGGACTTTGACTGACGCGAAGACCCGCCCGTCGGCCTCGACCTGGGTCGCCACCTCCTCCCCGTCGCCTGTCCTGACCTTGCCATTCGCCCATTCCCGTGGCAATTCGACAGGGCGCGTGTATGGGAATCCCAGGCTGTTGAAGAGAGTGAGGGTATTCTTGCGCCCTTTCATCAGCTTCTTCCCGCACTCCTTGATGATGTCGTGCAGCTCCGCAAAGCACCACTCGTGTTCCTTCTTCGTGTTGTCGTAGACGAGCTTGATGGAGGAGCCGGGGATGATGTCGTGGAACTGGTTGATGAGAATCTTCTTCCAGACCTCGTCGAAACGTTTGCGCGGATACATCTCCGCGGGCAGGAGCGCAGCCAGGAACTCCGCCTGCTGGATGAGCTGTTCCAGCTTCCGGTTGTTCCTCTTGGTCTCGGCCTGGGTCGTGAGAGTGCCACGGTGCTTCTCAAAGTAGAGTTCCCCCTTCCAGACGGGCAGCTCCTCCTTGATTGCGCCAATCCTCTCCAGCGCAGCCTGCGCGGGGCCGATCTTCACCTTCGGAACGCCCTCCAGATCCCTGACGAGGCGTGCGCGCTCGACATGGTCCTCGCAGGGTCCGCCGCCGCCGTCGCCGATTCCAAAGAGCTCGATGAAGTCGTTGCAGATTGCGGAATCGCGGTAGCGGTCCTGCGCGGCGGCCAGTTCGCCCGAGCGCATTGCCGAGTTGTAGTTGTCCGCGGGCGGGAAGTGGGTCGTCACCCTAGTGCCGTCGATTCCCTCCCATTGGAAGGTATTGTACGGGATGGCGTTGGTCTTGTTCCAGGAGAGCTTCTGCGTCAGGAAGTAGTCGCATCCGCAGATTTTCATGATCTGGGGGGTGTTTCCATTGTATCCGAAGACGTCCGGCAGCCAGAGGTTCTTGACCTCGACGCCGAATTCGTCCCTGAAAAAGTTCTTTCCGTAGAGGAACTGCCGGATAAGCGACTCTCCGGAGGGGAGGTTGTTGTCCGCCTCGACCCACATCCCCCCCTGGCACTCCCAGCGCCCTTCCGCAATGCGGCGGCGCACCTGTTCGTAGAGTCCGGGATAGTGCTTCTTCGCAAACTCATAGAGCTGCGGCTGGGATCCTCCGAAGACGTATTCGGGGTATCTTTCCATGAGCCGGAGCTGGTTCGAGTAGGTGCGCGCCACCTTGCGGACAGTCTCGCTGACCGGCCACAGCCAGCCCACGTCGATGTGTGCATGCCCGACCGCAATGCAGTTGAGTGCGGAGGAGGAGGCGTGGCGGGCGTAGGCGGGCTTGAGGGCCTCCCGTGCCGCGGCGGCGTTGTCGGGATTGCCGCAGTAGACGTCCAGCGCCTTGGAAAGGTCATTGACAAGGAGGCGCGTATAGTATTTGCCGAGGCCTCCGCGGGCCTGGTCCCTGGTGACGAGTTCCAGCAGCTGCTGGAACTCCAGGCGGAAGTGGTACAGCTCGTCGTTGAAGAGCGCCAGCCGCAGGTGGCACGCGACGGGATTCGACCGGCCCGCGGGATACTTTTCGCGGGTGGAGTGCGGATCCCACGGGAAGATGGCCTGCCCCTGGATGTTGCTGGCGACGCCCTCCACCCAGAGGTCGATCTTCTCGCCGCCCTTGAAGGGCTTGCCAAAGCGGAAGACGTCCTTGGTGAAGAACCTGTCGAAGAGCGAGTGGTTTGTCAGGGCACCATACGGATTTCCCTTTGCGTCGAAGACGAGCGACTCGCCTCCGAGATTAAGGCGCATGACCACGCACTTGCCGCCCCAGGCGCGGGGCACCCTGCCCGTCAAGTGCACCCAGCAGGAGTCCCAGTATCCGCCCCAGGCGGTCCCCTCCTCAAGGGGCTTGTAGGAGAGCTTGTCCCGATCCTCCCAGGCGACAGGCTCCTTGGTGACCGAAATCTCCGCCTTGAGAGGCAGATACTCGGTGAACATGTCCTCCTCGGAATGCGGGAAGAAACATGTCAGGCGTGAAAGAATCTCTCGGAACTGGCTCTCTGTCATCTTGGGATGGGGGCTCTATTGTTATCGGGTGCTTGAAGGACCGCCTGGCAGGAAGACTACTTGTGCGCGCCGCCACGGCGTATCTGTATCGACAATTCGGAGGGCGAGAAGAGAACCCGCGTATAGGGTTCGGGAATCGAGTCGGTCAGCCAGACATTGCCGCCGATGACGCTGTGATGGGCAATGGTGACATCCCCGAGGATGGTGGCGCCCGCGTAGACGGTCACGTTGTCCTCCAGGTTAGGGTGGCGTTTCGTCCCCTTGATGAGGCGCCCGCATCCATCCTTCGGGAAGGAGAGAGCGCCGAGGGTGACCCCCTGGTAGAGCTTCACATTGTCGCCAAGCACGCAGGTTTCGCCGATGACGACCCCCGTGCCGTGGTCGATGAAGAAGCTCTTCCCGATGGTGGCGCCCGGGTTGATGTCGATTCCCGTGACCGAATGCGCGTATTCACTCATGATTCTTGGGACAAGCGGGATGCCCGCGGCATAGAGTTCGTGTGCGATGCGGTGGACGCAGATTGCCTTGAATCCCGGGTATGCGAGGATGATTTCATCCGGGGAGGTGGTGGCGGGGTCGCCGTCCAGGGCGGCCTGGCAGTCCAGCAGCAGCGTCTCGCGTATCTCCGGCAGCTTCTCCAGAAGCGCCGCGGCCACCTTGGCGGCTGCCTGCTTCGGCTTTCCCGTAATCATCGAAAGGCATGAGAGCGCCTGGTCGAGTTCGTTTGTCAAATCCTGGTAGATGCGGGGCAGCTGCCCCGCAATCGAGCCGTCCAGGGAGGACTTGTAGTAGTCGTATTCGCCCGAATAGCCTGGGAAGATCACCTCCAGCAGGTCCATGAGCACCCGGATGACCGCGTCACGGCGCGGCAACGGACGGCAGTCACGGCAGGAGACACCCTCGCGGCTCTTGTAGGAGTCCATCAGATGACCAGAAACCCGATTCAGGAATTGGAGTTCGTCAGTATTGGGAGACATGGAAGTTTGGTGGTGGGGGTGTGAGGTGGTGGATGGGACTGGGCGCCGCTACTGGCCCTGCACTGCGGCCAGCACATCGAGAAGCTCCTCGACAGGCAGCCCGACGACATTGCTGTAGGAACCCCGGATTCCTTCGACTATCAGGTCGCCGTGATCCTGGATTCCGTATGCGCCCGCCTTGTCAAGCGGGTTCACGAGGGAAAGATACTCCCTGGTTTCATCGCTGGAGAGAGTCTTGAAGCGGACAGCCGTGGCCGTGGTCCAGGAACACAGGAGCGCCGCGTCCCGCGCCAGTGCCACGCCGGTGAAGACCATGTGCTCACGGCCGGAGAGCATCGAAAGCATCTCACGGGCGTTCTCCATGTCCCGCGGCTTCCCCAGAATCCTTCCGTCGAGAACGACTATGGTGTCCGCCCCGACAATCATCGCCCCCGGGTGCCTCGGCGCGACTTCCAGCGCCTTCCTGGCGGCCAGCCGCCTCACGTATTCCTCCGGGGGGATGGCACCGTTCCAGGGTTCCTCCTCCCCGGCGGCCGGATCCACGATGAAATCCATGCCGGCCCCGGCGAGGAGCGCCTTGCGGCGGGGAGACTTTGACGCGAGGACAAGCACGGCTACGAGAGTCGGAGCGTGACTATCTGGAACGGATGGAGAGCCAGGGAGCCCTCGCCGTCCTTGAGCGAAAGGACGCCGTCGTCGGTCCACTCGATTGCATTTGTGAAGGAGACGCGCTTGAATCCGCATCCCTTCGAGAGCCTGACAGTGGCGGATGCGTGCCTGCCGCGCGTCTCAACAATGCGGACAATCAGGTCGTCGGACCTCTCGGCACGTTTGACGGCCTCGATGGAGACGCCCTGCCCTTCGACCGAAATCGGCAGCGAAAGCGCCTTCGCCGCATAGCCGTCGAAACGCCAGGGTTCACGGTTGAGCTGGGCGGCATCCGACTGGACGGACGAATCGACGAGGGTGCCGCGGTGCGGGGCGAACGCGTAGGTGAACTCCTGGTGCCCCTGGTCGGCGTTGTAGTCAGGCCACTTGCTGGAACGCAGGAGGTTCAGTTCCATAACGCCGTCGCGCACCGAGTGACCGTATTTGCAGTCGTTGAGGATTGCGGCGCCGCGCTCATCGTCGGAGAGGTCGGCGTAGCGATGGGCGCAGACCTCGAACTGAACCTGCTCCCAGCTCGTGTTCGTGTGGGTCGGGCGCCTGATCATTCCGTATTGGATGTCGTAGGCGGCCTCCAGGGATTCGATCTGCGTCGGGAAGGCCACACGCAGCATCTTGTGAATCTCCTTCCACTCCACCGCGGTCTTGAACTCGACTGCGGACGCGTCAGCCCCGAGGGAAACCTCCTGGTCAATCAGGGAGTCGTGGATCCTCAGCCTGAAATGCAGGACGCTGCGGACAGGCCCCTCCTCGCAAAGCACCTCCGCCACGGAATCCGCCCTGTCGGAGGTCCTCTCGCCACGATACCACTGGTCGATGTTCCAGGCATCGTAAGTCGAAGTCATGTCGTTGAACATGAGGAAGTCGTTGCCCGGCGCGGAAAGCGTCTCCTGGCCTGTCGCCTTCACGACGGCGCTGGTCATGCGGGCGGATTTGTCAAAGGCGAAACGAAGATTCGCGTTCTCGAGGACAAGGCCCTTCATGCGCTTCGCCTTGACAGCGCCGCCCTTGCCGCCCACATGCCGAAGGGTCAGGAAGCCATCGGCGGGGACAGACGCCCTGCCGAAGACTCGCCCGTCCGACTCCACCTGGACGGGGATTTCGGCTCCGTCCTCCCCTACCACCCTGCCCTTTGCCCAGGCTGCGGGAAGTTCAAGGGGCCGCGTGTAGTCCACCGAAAGGGTGTTCATGAAGGTGACCGAGGAGGAGTCCCTCGACAGAAGCTGAGATCCAGCCTTCTGGATGAGAGCCTCCAGCGCTTTCAGCCCCTCGGCATGCTCACGCTCGGTCCTGTCGTAGACCAGACGGATTGACGAACCTGGGATGATGTCGTGGAACTGGTTTAGAAGCAGCAGTTTGCATACTCTGTCCAACTCCTTGCGAGGATACTTGGAGGCTGGAAGCAGACTGTTGATGAACTCGGCCTGGAGGAGGCGTTGCTCAAGCTTGCGGTTGTTCTTCTTGGTGCGTGCCTGCGTGGTAAGGGTGCCACGGTGGTTCTCGAAGTAGAGTTCGCCATGCCATGTGGGCAGAACGGACTTGCAGGCCATCATCCTGTCGAAGGCAGGCTGCGCAAAGCCGAATTCCACCTTCGGTGAGCCTTCCCAGTCGGCGACGAGCCGCCCGCGCTCCACAAGGTCCTCCTGGGGTCCGCCGCCGCCGTCCCCCATGCCGTAGAGCGAGAGGAATTCACCGCAGACCGCCGCCTCGTTGTACCTGTCCTGGGCGACGGCAAGCCCCCAGGTCGTCAGCAGCGAGTTGTAGTTGTTTTCGGGGGGGAAGTGAGTCGTCACCTCCGACCCGTCAATCCCAATCCACCTGAAGGTGTTGTATGGCGGCTTGTTGACCGTGTTCCAGGAGAGCTTCTGCGTCAGGAAGAAGTCGCAGCCGCAGATTTTCATGATCTGGGGGGTGTTGCCATTGTATCCGAAGACGTCCGGCAGCCAGAGGTTTTTCACATCGACTCCGAACTCCTCCTTGAAGAAGTTCTTTCCGTGGATGAACTGCCGGATAAGCGACTCACCCGACGGGAGGTTGTTGTCGGCCTCCACCCACATGCCGCCCTGGCACTCCCAGGTGCCCGCCTTCACGGCCGCCTTGATGCGCTTGTAAAGCGCGGGGTATGCATCCTTCACAAACTGGTAGAGCTGTGGCTGGGACGCGCCGAAGACATAGCCCGGATACCGCTTCATCAGGCGAAGCTGGCTGGAAAAGGTACGGCCCGCCTTGCGGACGGACTCGCGGACAGGCCACAGCCAGCCCACGTCTATGTGGGCATGGCCGATGGCAGTGCACTTGAGGGCGGAGGAGAGGGCCTTCTGCGACAGGATGGGCGCCAGCACCCTGCGGGCGGCGGCGGCGTTTTCAGGATTTCCGCAGTAGACGTCCAGCGCGTCGGAGAGCGCCTTCGCAATCTGGCGGCATCGGTAGTTCTTCACATCCCGCTTCAGGTATTCCACATAGTGCCATAGCTGCAGGAACTCGTTGCGGAACCTGCGTAGCTCGCCGTTGAAAAGGGCGATGCGCATATACTTGACGGTGCCGACAGAGTGCCCCGCAGGATATGGCTCCCGGGTGGCGTGGGGATACCAGTTGAACTGGGCAGGCCCGAGGACATTGTTGGCGGCGGCCTCAACCCACATGTCAATCCTGCAGCCGGCCTTGACAGCCTTCTCGAAGAAGAAGACCTCCTTGTAGTAGTCGGGATGATAGACCGACGCATTCGTAAGACCGCAGACAGGAGCCCCCTTGTCGTCGAAGACAAGAGCCTCGCCGCCAAGGTTCAGCCGCAAGACCACCTCGCCCCTCCAGGAGCCGGGAACCTGACCCGTCAGGTGAAACCAGCCGCTCTGCCAGTCCACACCCCAACTCTCGCCCTCCGCCACTGGACGGTACTTGAGCTTGAGACGATCCTCCCAGGCGACCGGCTCGTCAGAAACGCCCACCTCGGCATGAAGAAAGCTGTAGTCGGTGAACATGTCCTCCTCGGAACGAGGATGGAACAACTCCAGTCGAGTAAGGTTCTCTTGGAATTGAGAGTCGGTCATAGGTGGATGAAGGGTGGAATGGAGGCAAAGACCATGAACAAACCATGACAGGACACGTCATTTGCGACGTGGCGGCTGCATACGGCGCTTTTGTGCGTGTACGCCCGCCGCCGCCGCGCGTGCTCCCTGCCGGCTTGCCGGGTCCTCGCGGTTTCTTAGTTCCAGGTTGATTGGCAGTCCGCTGGCGGGGAAGAACGCCTCGCGGATGCGGTTTTCAAGGTAGTTCTCGTAGTTCTTCGGGCAGAGTTTCCTGTCGTTGACGAAGAGGACGAACTTCGGTGGCGGGTTGTGCACCATTGTCCCGTAGAAGATCTTGAACCGCCGCGAACTGACCGAGACCGGCGGGTTCCGCTGGAGGGTGTCCTGGAGGAACTGGTTGAAGATTGCGGTTGGAACCATCACCTTCATCTGCTCCTTGACCATCCTCAGACGGTCGAAGATGACCCCCACGTTGTATCCGTTCATTGCCGAGATGTTGATGATTGGCGCGTGGGACATGTATGGCATCCGTTCCCTGACATAGTCCTCGAAGAGCTTCGGCTTGTTGTTTCCTGCCTTGATGATGAGATCCCACTTGTTCGCCAGCATGATGCACGGGCGACGCGCGTCGGCGATGATGCGTCCGATGCGGCGTTCCTGGGTGGTGCAGGCGTCCTCGGAGTCCAGGACGAAGAGGACCAGGTCGCTGCTTCGGATTGCCAGCTCGGTGCGGTTTGCGCTGAAGAATTCCACGACGGTCGAAATCTGCCCCTTGCGGCGGAGTCCCGCGGTGTCAACCAGGGTGATTGGGAGCCTTTCCCCATCCTTTTCAAGGACGAGCGGCAAATCCACCGAGTCGCGTGTGGTGCCGGCGATGTCCGAGACCATCATCCGGTTTTCCCCCAGCAGGCGGTTCACCAGCGAGGACTTGCCCACGTTGGGGCGCCCCACGACGGCGATGCGCATCGGCTTCTCCTCCTCGGGGTTCTGCTCGGTTTCGGGCAGGCTCGCGGTCACCTTCCTGAGAAGCTCGTCAATGCCATGGCTGTGGGTGCAGGTTGTCGGAAGAATCTCCTTCACGCCAAGGGCTCCGAAGATGCCGTGGGCGGACTGCACCAGATCGCGGTTGTCAGCCTTGTTGGCGCACAGGAAGAGAGGCTTGCCGGACTTCCGGAGGAACGCCCCCACCTCCTCGTCCTGGGGGGTGATGCCGTCAAGGCAGTTCACAACCCAAATCAGGCAGCTGGCGTCCTTGATTACTTCGGTGACCTGCTCGCGGATCATGCCGTCGAAGAGGTCGATCTTCTTGTCGCCGTTCCAGGTGCCCAGTCCACCCGTGTCCACAAGCAAAAAGGACTTTCCACGATACTCGGCAGGGGACGCGACGCAGTCACGGGTCACGCCGCTTTGCTCGTGGACAATCGAAATCCTCTTCTTGAGGATTGCATTGAAGAGGGCGGACTTTCCCACATTGGGTCGCCCCACGATGGCCACTGTTGGCAAGTTGTTCTGTTCCATAATGTTATAGCGATAGAATTATTAGTTGGCCTTGTTTCGGTCGAAGAACGGTGCGGCGGAAGCCGCGCCCCTCCCGCGCGGCGTCCGGGAATTGCTGATGCTGTTTTCTAGCGGGGGAACTTTTCGAGCCTGGCGACGCACCGGTCGCGTCCAATCAGTTCGGCAGTCTCGAAGATTCCCGCGCCGATGTTCGTGCCCGTGATTGCGGCCCGCAGAGGCTGGTTGAGCTTCCCGTGGGGGATTCCGTGCGCCTCGGCGACGCGTGCCACTGCCTCCTCCACCGCAGCCGCGGTGAAATCGGGAAGTGCGCGCAGCGCGCCGGGCAGTTCGGAGAGTGCCGCCACCGCGTCGGGATTCCTGAGGAGCTTGTCGCAGACCTTCTGGTCCCATGCAGGGAGTTCCGCAAAGAAGTATTCCCACTGGGAGACGTCGACCAGGCGTTTCACGCGGCTTTGCATGAAGGCGGCGACCTGCGCGAAGAGCGGCGATTCGACTGCCGCGCCTCCCCAGGGCAATGCGGCGGCCTGCGCCTTGGCGGCCGTCAGGAATTCGGCGGCGGGCATCTCGGCGATGTACTGCCCGTTGAGGGCGGTCAGCTTGTTGATGTCCATCTGGGCCGGGGCGCGGAGACATCTGTCAAGGGTGAATGCCTCCACCAGCTCGGCGCGGGAGAGCTTTTCGCGGTCGTCCCCGGGGGACCAGCCGAGAAGGCTCAGGTAGTTGAAGAGCGCGTCCGCCAAAAAGCCCTTCTCACGGAAGTCGCCGACAAATGCGTCGCCGTCCCGCTTGCTGTAGGGCTTGCCCTGGGCGTTGACAATCATCGGAAGATGGGCGTACCGGGGAATCGGCGCCCCCAGGGCATGGAAGAGGAAGATGTGCTTGAAGGTGTTCTCGACATGGTCGTCGCCGCGGATGATGTGCGTGACGCCCTGGGTGATGTCGTCCATCACGTTTGCCAGGTGGAAGACTGGGGACCCGTCGGAACGGATTATCACGAAGTCCTTCATTGCGTCAAGGGGTTTGACCATGCGCCCCTTGACCAGGTCGGTGTAGGAGATTGTGCGGCGCATGAAGCGGATTTCAGCCGCCTCCGGAAGCGTGAAGTGCTCCCCGTTCCGGATTTCGCCGAGGTGTTCGTCAAGTTTGAAGAGCTCCTTTCCGGAGGAGTCAAGCGCAACGAGGCCCCTGAAGCCGGCCAGGGTGCCGCCGGCCGGCGCGGCCTTCCCCTTGGGGGAGACAGCCGCAAAGTCGACACCCTTGCGGGATACCGAAAGCGGCACCTCCGGATGGAGGGCGACACGCTGCTCGCCGACGCACTCGACGCCCGGAACGCAGTCGCACTCATACGGGAACTGGAAGAGGACCGCGGGCGCGTCGCCACCCTTCTTGTCCTCGTAGGCAAGACCCTTCGAAAGCATCTCCTTCGCGGCGGCACAGTGCCTTGCAGACTGGGTGGTCTGGTAGAAAATCTCCTCGTCATAGTCGAGGCCAAGCCACTGCATCACCTCCAGAAGAGCCTGGATCGCCTGGGGAGTGGAACGTTCAAGGTCAGTGTCCTCCACACGCAAAAGGAAGGTGCCGCCCTCGTGGCGGGCAAAGAGCCAATTGAAGATGGCGGCGCGGATGTTGCCAATGTGAACCTGCCCCGTAGGAGAGGGCGCAAAACGGACGCGTACAGACATATTGAATTAATAAGTGCTTGAAAACAAGAAAGTTATGACTCGCGGAAATGCTCCGCGAAATGCACCTCCGGCCGGACGGCCGCGGCATTGTGCCCGGGTGCGGGAAAAGGTCTCTTACTATAATTCTCCCCGGGGGCTTTTTGCGGTTCCGGAGGGGTTCCAATTATGCTGCAAAACTTGACAAAACCGTAATATGGTGTATCTTTCCAAACTGCGAATTTCCTTAAATAGAGGGCTATTCGGCCAATGCGCCGCAGTCGTTTGCCGGGACAGCCTGCAAAGCACTGGAACAGGCGCCTGCGCCGCGCATGGGCGCACACCGCCCCGGCGTCTGCCTTTCCACTACACAATTGGCGCCAAGCCCCTTGTCGCCTACGCCTAAATGCCTCCACTGAGACTCGCCATCGTCGGTGTCCGTCACCAGCATATATTCGCCCTTCTCCAGGAAGCCTCCAAGATGAAGAAGGAGGTCGAGGTCGTGGCCATTTGCGAGGAGAATACTAAGACCCGTCTCGCATACCAGGAAAGCGGCAAGATCAAGATCACCCATTCGTCGATAGACGCCATGCTGGCGTCGACCCCCTGCGACATCATCGGAATCGGCGACTACTATGGCCGCCGGGGCGCCCTTGCTATCCAGTCGCTCCGCGCCGGCAGGCACGTCCTCGCGGACAAGCCGCTGTGCACCACGCTTGCGGAGTGCGACAAGATCCAGGATTTGGCGAAGAAGACCAAGCTGAAGGTCGGGTGCATGTTCGGCCTTCGCTGGATAGGGGCGGTCCAACTGCTCAGGAAGAAGATCATGGACGGGGCGATTGGGCAGGTGCGCACCATCAACATCACCGGGCAGCATCCGCTTTTGCTGAAGAAGCGTCCGGGATGGTACTTCGAGCCTGGCAAGCACGGCGGCACAATCAACGACATCGGCGTACACGCCATCGAAGCCGTCCAGTGGCTTACGGGCGGCAGCGTGGTCGAGGTGACTGGCGCGCGCGTCTGGAACGGAAAGGCCTCCGCGACCCCCTGGTTCAAGGACTGCGCGCAGTTCATGGTCAGGCTCTCCAACGACGTGGGCGTCATCAGCGACGTCTCATATCTTTCGCCGGACGCGGTCGGACTTGGCAAGCCCCAGAACTGGCGGATAATCGTCCACGGCGACGACGGGGTCCTGGAGTGCAACTCCCTTGAGCCGAACCTGACCATTGCCACCTCGAAGGACAAGAAGCCACGGGCGCTGAAATGCCCCGCAAACCTCGAGTCCACATATCTCAGGGACTTCCTTCTTGAGCTCAAGGACGAGCCCAGGCCCTTCCAGTTGACGACGCCATACGTCCTCCGCACCACCCGTGTCGCGTTGCAGATACAGCATGCCGCCGACCTGAACAAGAGCTTCCCGTTCACGATCAAGTAGGCAGGGCGCCCTCCCCCAATATTCCATGTCTGAATTTCTCTACGGAATCAATCCTGTGAGCGAGGCGGTCCTTGCGGGCCGCCGTCGCATCCGCGGCGTCCACGTTGCCGAGGGCACCGAGAAGAATCCTCGCATGAGGAAGCTTGTATCCGACGCCAAGTACCGTGGCATTCCCGTGTCGTGGCACAGCCGTGCCGAGATTGGCGAAGCCGCCGGCACCCGTGAAAACCAGGGCGTCGTCGCGGAATGCGACCCATTCCCCTACACGCCATACGCCGACATCCTTGCCGAAGGCGGCAGGATGGTGCTTCTGGACAACATCGAGGACCCGAGGAACATAGGCGCCATCATGAGGACTTGCGAGGTGCTTGGCTGGAGGAATGTGCTTCTGCCCAGGCAGGGGACGGCTCTGGTTCTGCCGTCGGTCGCAAAGACCGCCGCCGGCGCATGCGAGTATCTCCAGATCGCAGTCAACTGCTCCAGCAACCAGTATGTGAAAATCGCCCTTGAGGCGGGTTATACGGTTGTTGCACTTGACGGCGCAGGGAAGGAGACGCTGGAGAATGTGGCAAGGGAAAGGAACGAGAAGCTGTTGCTCGTTGTCGGAGGCGAGGACTCCGGCGTCGGGCAATTCATCAAGATGAACGCGACCCACGTCTGCGCAATCCCGCAAAAGGGGCACGTCAACTCCCTCAACGCAAGCGTCGCCGCCGCACTCGCCCTGTACGCACTCCTGTAAAGGTACAATCCTCCTGCGATCCCAATTCCATGCCCCCTGGCTGAAGGTGCCTGTGCACCTGAAGCGAAGGGGGGACTCACCCCCAACTCCCCGCCCAGCCGTAGACGCGAAGGCGGACAACCCCCGAGCTCTGAACAACAATGGCCGTGATATTCTATTTTGTGGCAGGCATCCTTGCCCTGGCTGCCTTCGTCATCTTCGTCAGCTACTTCGGGACCTGGCTCCAGGCCCAGGCGTCAAGCGCCCACATCAGCTTCTGGCGCCTGTTGATCATGAGTCTTCGCCAGGTTCCTTCGGCGAAGATTGTGAGGTGCTACATCCAGCTAAAGCAGGCCGGCCTCTCCGATGTCTACCCCGCCGACCTGGAGAGCCACTACATGGCGCACGGAGACTTCGAAAGAGTCGTGGATGCGCTCATCGCGGCCGACAAGGCCGGAATAAAGCTGGATTTCAGACAGGCGGCGGCAATCGACCTTGCGGGACGGGATGTCCTGGAGGCAGTACAGACCAGCGTCAACCCACGCGTCATCGACTGCCCGAAGCGGGGCGCCGGACATGACACCCTGGACGCAGTCGCAAAGGACGGCATCCAGGTGAAGGTGCGTGCGCGGGTGACCGTCCGCACCAACATCGCAAGGCTGGTCGGCGGCGCCACGGAGGACACGATCATTGCGCGTGTCGGCGAGGGCATCGTCACCACGATTGGCTCCAGCCCCTCCTACAGCGCCGTCCTCGAAAATCCCGACAGCATCTCCCAGCGCCTCCAGGAGAAGGGGCTTGACGACGGCACCGCCTTCGAGATTCTTTCGATTGACATTGCCGACGTGGATGTAGGCGACAACATTGGCGCGCGCCTCCAGGCCGACCAGGCCGAGGCGGACCGTCGCGTCGCCCAGGCGAAGGCGGAAGTCCGCAGGGCGGCGGCCGTTGCGCTTGAGCAGGAGATGAAGGCGAAGGTCCAGGAGATGCAGGCACAGCTTGTGGCGGCCCAGGCGGAGATTCCGATGGCCATGGCCCATGCCCTCAAGAGCGGCAAACTCGGCGTTATGGACTACTACCGCCTGGAGAACATGAAGTCCGACACCGACATGCGCCGCACAATCGCGGGCGACGAAACTGCCGAAGTCTGATGAATGACGACCTCATAACATTCTTGCTCTACGTCGGATTCGTGGCCTTCTTCCTCATCGTGAGGGCCATCCGCAAACGCGGCAGGACGGAGCAGGAGGCCGAATACGACGAATACGACGACGAACCCGCCATCGTCCCGGAGACCCTCGACTATGCCAGGCGCGAGCAGGCGCGCCAGGCATTTGCCTCGGCGCCCCCGCCCTGTGAATCCTACGCCGCGCCGATTCCGCCACCCCACAGGTCGACCCTGCGCGACAAGTCGATGCCCTCCGAAGTCCACGTCGAGGAGCATATCGAAAGCGCCCCCGTCGAACCCCAAATCCCAAAGCGCGGGAAGTCGGGGGCGGCAAGGCATGCGGACGCGCATATCGCAACCACATACGCGGAAAAGACCCCAGGCACCGACAGCGTCGGCAAGAAGTCCAGGGCCAGGAAGAGAATCACGGAGTGGCTGCCGCGTAGCCGGACGGATGTCCGCCGCGCATTCATCATGAGCGAAATCCTGTCGCCCCCAAAGGGCATGAGGGGAAGATAGAAGACGCCACACGCCCATACGCAGAAGGCCGAAACGCGCCCCGCAAGGTTCGTTCCGGCCTTTTTTCGACTATCTTTCGTCCTTGTGGGGGGAGCGTTTGAAGAATGCGGATATTTTCCCGAGCAACCGCGTTCCGAATCCCGCGATTGCAGTGAGGTGGAATATACGTTCCGCCCAAGGTTTACGGAGTTCGATTGCATCGACGGGGCAGAATTCGTGGCAGCAATAGCATCTGATGCAGGTGCGTCCGTTGACTCCACCGCTGTATTTCGAGCGGGGGTCGATTGCGGGCGGCTTCACGGGGCAGCCATTATGGCATTTGAGACAGCCTATGCACTTGCTTCTGTCGATATGGGGAGTGGCCGCCACCTGCCGCCTCAGCCCACGGAGAATCCAGCCCGGCAACGGCAGGATCTTCAATATGTTCAACGGCGTCTGGACTAGCTTGAAGTCTGGGACGCGCAAGGACTCGACCGCCGCCCCGAAAACATCTATCTCCTCGAGGGAGGTCGTCCCGTAACGCCCACGTGCCGCCGCCTGGAGGAGGGGATACTCCCCGGGGGGCAGGCCGATGAGAGTGCAGCAGACCACGTCCACCGCTGGCAGGTCAGTCCCCACCACAAGCGCCCCAATCTTGCGCGGAGTGCCTCCGTGGGGGCCGCGGCCTTCCATGCCTACAATCGCGTCCATTACCGCAAGTTTCACACGGGCGGTGCGGTTGATGTCTACCATAAGGTCCGCCAGACGGTCCCGGTTCTGGAAGCGCAGATGGTATTCGCCCTTCTGGATGCCAGGAATGAGCCCGTACTGATTCTTGATGGCGCCGGTATAGCCCATCTGGACATGGGTCTTGAGCTTCGGAAGCGTTATGACCACGTCCACGCCAAGAAGATGGGAGGTCAATTCAAGGCGCTTGCCAAGGACATTCTCAGGAGTCTCGAAGACGGATGTCTCGCGGAAGACGGCCGTCTCCGCGCCCTCCTCGTCACAGACCTGCTGGATGCCGCTGACGCGCATGTTCTCGGCAGTGGTGCCCACCCCCGGCCCGTCCCCGACGAGAATCCGTGAAGCCCCCGCCTCGCGCACAAGGCGGATGACGGCGCGGACGACCTCAGGATGGGTGGTGACCGCCTCCTCCGGACGGCACGGCGCCAGCAGGTTCGCCTTCAACAGGACCCTGTCGCCAGGCTTCACGACGCCCTGCATCCCGCCAAAGGGCTCCATCGCCCTGCGCAGTCCACTCTCGACTGCCTCTGTCGAGTAGTCGGATACGGGTATCAGCGAAACAGTTGTCTTCTTTCCTCGCTCCATGGCGTCTATCCTGCGTTGACGATGCGCCTGGCTGTCTCGGCGGCCTCTTCAAGTGCGCCCATGGAGTCCGGCGCGATTGGGGACGCATAGTCCAGTGCGCGGTCCACTGCACGGGGGATTTCATCGAATGCCAGTTCCCCTGCCAGGAACCTCTCCAGCGCCGCATCGTTGGCGGCGTTGAGGACTGCCCCGGCGGAGCCTCCCTGCCGGAGGGCGCGGCGCGCCAATCCGAGCGCGGGGAAGCGGATCTCGTCAGGCGGCATGAACTCCAGCGAAAGCCTCCTGGAGAAGTCCAGGGTCGAGGGGGCAAAGGCCATGCGGTCGGGATAGTCAAGGCAATACTGGATTGGCAGGCGCATGTCGGTGGCGGCAAGTTGCGCAATCACCGCGCCGTCGTTGAATTCAACCATGGAGTGGACGACCGACTGCGGGTGTATCACCACGCGGATATTGGGTTCGGGGACGCCGAAGAGCCAATGCGCCTCAATCATCTCAAGGGCCTTGTTCATCAATGTCGCGCAGTCAAGCGTAATCTTGCGCCCCATCGACCAGGTCGGATGCCGCAGCGCCTCCTCCACCGTCACGGAGTGCAAATCCACCTCGGGGCGGGCGTGGAAGGGGCCTCCGCTGCAGGTCAGCCACAAATTCCTGACAGATGAACGGTCCTCGCCGCGAAGACACTGGAAGATGGCGCAGTGTTCGCTGTCAACGGGCAGGATGAGGCCGCCATGGGCACGGGCAACGCGGGTCACCCATTCCCCGGCACCTACAAGGACCTCCTTGGTCGCAAGGCAGACACGCTTCCCTGACTCCAGGGCCGCCAGGACGTAGGGCAGCGCGGCAATCCCCTGTATCGCGCAGACGACTATCTCCACACGGTCGCTGCGGAGCATCTCCAGAACGGCATCAACGCCGGAAAGGGTGGAATCGCCGGGAGACTCCAGGCAGAAGGAGTCGCAACCTGAAAACCTGCCCGCGATTTCACGCAGCAAGGAGGCATTGCCACGGCAGGTCGCCAGCGACAGCTCGAACTCGTCCGGTCGCGCCGAAATCACCGAAAGGGCGCTCCTCCCTATCGAACCCGTCGCCCCCAATAGCGCGATTCGCCTGGCTCTTTTAGAGGAAGTATTCATATAACATACTGGAAATCAATAAGATAAGCACAATCACAAAAAACCAGGCGCAAAAAACCGCGCCCTTGTTGCGCTGGCGCTGGGCGCGGTATCTGGTCTTTGCTGCTCCGCCGTGGCTCTCCAGCACCGCCCTGAGGAGTTTCTGGCGGCGCCTTGAGAGTCTGGCGGATTCGTCCTTTTTTTTCGGCATCCCTCTTCCGGGGTTGTTCTGGCAGGGTTGCCTACTGGATGATTCCGCCCGAGTCGGAGAGGAAGATTCCCTTGAAGTTCATCCTGAGAGCCTGCGGGTTGTCGGAGAGCTCGAGTGCCTTCTCCTCGGAGATGTCCCCTGCATTGTAGTGCTTGAGGAGGCACTGGTTGAAGGTCATCATCCCCATCTCCTCGTTGGCCTCGATTGCCTGCTGCAGCCTGTCGATTCTGCCGTCGAAGATAAGTTTCTTGACAATCGGGGCGTTGATCATGATTTCGGTGATGGGGACGACGCCCTTGCCAGAGGCCTTCTTCGCAAGGCGCTGGCAGATGATTGCCTTGACGACGTCGGAGAGGGACTTGCGGATCGAGTCCCGTTCCTCAATCGAGAACATGTCGAGGATTCGGTTGATTGACTGGGGAGCGTCCTTGGTATGGAGGGTGGTGATGACCAGGTGGCCGGTCTCGGCAGCCGCCAGGGCGGTCTCGAAGGTGACGCGGTTGCGCATTTCGCCGATGACTATGATGTCCGGGTCCTGGCGCAGGGCGTGGACAAGGGCGGACTCGAAGGACTCGGCGTCAAGCCCCACCTCGCGCTGCTCGAAGAAGGACATCTTGTCCTCAAAGGTGTATTCAATGGGGTCCTCGATGGTGATGATGTGCTTGCGGAAGTTAGTGTTGATGAAGTCCAGCATGGCCGCCATGGTCGTGGACTTGCCGCTTCCCGTCGTACCAGTGATGAAGATGATTCCGTTGTTGTTGGACGCAATCTGCTTGAGGATTTCGGGGAGTCCGGCCTCGGCGACCGTGGGCGCCTTGCTCTTGACCCACCTCATGGTAAGGCCGCGCATGCCGCGCTGCAGGTGAAGGTTCACACGGAAACGCCCCGCGTCCGGCTCCTGCCACGCAAAGTCCAGGTCCCCCTTGGCAAGGAATTCGGCATACTTCCCCTTCGGGACGATGTCCTCGCAAATCTTGTCGAAGATTTCGGTCGTGGTCTCGTAGTCGATGACGACCAGGTTCGAGTCGATGCGCAGCTGCACGTTCTTGTTCTCGCGGATATGCAGGTCGCTGGCGCGCTCGTCTACCGCGTATTTCAGAAGGTCGTGCAGAATCGATGGCTTAAGTTTGGCAGGCATTGATTCTTCCTTTGATTGGGCTTGTTATTACAGGTGGTGTGATTGCGTGAATGATTCCGGCGGGCTAGTACCCAGTCGCCTTCGAGTCCGGTCCGCACTGTCCGTCCATCAGCTTCGCCTGGCGCGTCGTCAGAAGGACGCTCTGCCAGAGCTGTCCGAAGGGGTCGACCTTCCGGCGCGCCCGCGTCGCCATTGCGATGGGGACGTATGTGAAGTAGCCATGCCAGTTTGCGACGACCAGGTCGGTCATGCCGGCCATCGCGGCATGGACAGCATGCTGCGCCAGGTGCAGGCAGAAGATCGAGTCGCTGGAATTTGCGGCGCGGCTCCTGATTTCATAGCTCGGATCGAAGTACTTTACCGTAATGTCGAGATTCTTCTTGCCAAAATGCTCGATCATGCGCTCCTTGAGGAAGAGGCCGATGTCGCTGTGGAGGACGTTGCCGGACTTGTCGACCATGCGCTGTCCGTTGAGGAGGTCCTGCCCCGCACCCTCCGCGACAACCATGACGGCGTGCTGCTTCCTTGCCATGCGGATTTCCATCGCCTCCAGGAGACCGCCCTTGCCTTCAAGGCGGATGGGCACCTCGGGGATCAGGCAGAAGTTGGCGACCGAATTCGCCAGCGAAGCGTATGCCGCGATGAACCCGGAGTCGCGCCCCATGAGCCTCACCAGGCCAAGGCCGTTGTGGGCGCCCTTCGCCTCGTTGTGGGCGCAGCTCAGAATCTTCGCCGCGGCCTGGACCGCAGTCTCGAAGCCAAAGGTCTTGTCCATGAAGTTCAGGTCGTTGTCGATGGTCTTCGGAATGCCGACGACGCTGCATTCGACACGGCGCTTCTTGCACTCCATCGCAATCTCATGGGCGCCGCGCTGGGTGCCGTCGCCGCCGATTGTGAAGAGGATGTTGATGTTCAGGCGGTCGAGGGTCTTGACGATCTCCTCGGTGGGCTGGAGCCCCCGGGAGGAGCCGAGGATTGTGCCGCCCTCGGAGTGGATGTCGTCCACCACGTCGGGGTTCAACACAACGGGGCTGAGCTTGTACGCGGGATTCAACCCCTGGTAGCCGTATTTGATGCCGAAGATGTTGTCGACCCCGTAGATATACCACAGGGTGTTGACAAGCCCCTTGATGACGTCGTTGAGGCCGGGGCAGAGGCCGCCGCAGGTGACGATGCCGACACGGGTCCAGGACGGGTCGTGGAAGATCTGCCGCCTTGGGCCGGCCGCCAGGAACGACGGCATCATCCGGTGTTCCTTGAGGAAGAGCTGGTTTCTTGCGACGTCGGCGCAGTAGCAGATTCGCTCCGAGTCGTCCACGAAGGTGGCATCCTTCAGGGGGGAGACAAGCGTCGGGCTGCCCAGCCTCTGGATGGAGAAGTCCAGGGTCGGCAGTTCGTTCAGATCGACATCGATGTTCTGAGGAAGCATGGGCAAATGGATAGAATAGTGAAGAGAGCGGAAAAATCCTCCCTGCGCCACACCAGAGCGGACGGTGCAAACTATAATACGAAAAACCCCGACAGCGCAGGAAAAGACGCGCGGGAAAGCACACCTTGCAGCCCATGTCTCCGCCCAGGGGACCATTTGGAGCATAATGCCCTTCAGACGCCGAGACAAAAGCATGCGCATTCCGCAGGAACAGCAGTTGCTGCCCCTGCCCGAGGAGAACGAGTTGACAGGCGAAGTCCTGCGCTCGGTCTTCTCGAACCCCGAGAACGGGTACGGCGTGGTTGTGCTTAAGCGCGCCGACGGCAAGGGGGAGGCGATGCTGGCGGGCAGCCTCTCCGGCGTCATGCCGGGAGTCGAGCTGTGCGCCAGCGGCCAGTGGGTCGACCACCCGCGCTTCGGACGCCAATTCCAGGTCGCCACGTCCCGATTCCTCATGCCCAGGAGCCTCGCGGGAATCCGCAAGTACCTGGCCGCCGTCCTGCCGGGAGTCAGCGATGTCACCGCCGAGGCCATTGTGGACCGCTTCGGCGAAGGGACTCTCGAGGTAATCGACAAGACCCCGGAGAAATTGCTGGAGGTCACGGGAATCGGACGGAACCGGCTCGCCAGGATCATCGAGGCATGGAAGGAGGAGGCCGCCTCCCGCGAGGACGTCACATTCCTGCTCGGAATAGGAATCTCCTACAGGAAGGCCCACGAAATCGTCGCATTCTACAAGGGATACAGCGTGGAGCAGGTGGTCACGGCCAATCCATACCGGCTTGGCAAGGACATAGAGGGAATCGGCTTCCTCACCTGCGACAAGCTCGCCGGCAGGCTTGGAATCGACCCAGAGGCGCAGATACGTGTCGCGGCGGGGCTTGCCCACACGCTGCTGATGGCCTCCCAGGAGGGCAATGTATTCCTGCCCAAATCCAGACTCCTGGCCGACACGCAGGTGCTCCTGAGGCTCTCGGACGAGGCCCTCGACAGGGGATACCAGGAGGCTATCGCCTGCAACAGCATCTCGTCGATGATATTCCCGGACTCGGAGGAGCCCCTTTGCTACCTGCCGGAATACGAGTTCCAGGAGAGGAGCCTGGCGGCTCTCCTGAATGCACACCTTCTCAACAGCTTCCCCCCGTTCGACAGGTTGAAGAGCCGTCCCCAGCTGCCCGGCGAAATCGAGTTGAACCAGGAACAGCTCCTGGCCGTGCGCACCGCCCTCGCCGCACCTGTCTCAATCATCACGGGTGGCCCTGGCGTCGGGAAGACGACCGTCGTCCGACGCATCGTGGAAATCGCGAAGGAGAACAAGCTTGAGGTGAAGCTGGCCGCACCCACTGGACGCGCGGCAAAACGCCTGGCGGAGTCCGCGCAGGACCCCTCCGCCGCCACAATCCACAGGATGCTGAAATTCGACTTCGCGACAAAGAGGTTCGAGTTCAACCAGGACAACCCGCTGAAATGCGACCTGCTGGTGGTGGACGAGGTGTCCATGCTCGACCTGCCCCTCGCAAAGAGCCTCCTGGCGGCAGTGCCGCCCCAGGCGCGGCTTGTCCTGGTGGGGGACAAGGACCAGCTGCCATCGGTGGGCCCCGGCGCAGTCCTCCACGACCTCATCGAATGCGGCAGAATCCCTGTCGTCTCGCTATGGCGCATCTACCGCCAGGCAAGCGGCAGCCGGATCATCACCAGCGCCCACGAGGTGAACGAGGGGCATGTCCCAAGCCTGGCCAATCCGCCAAAGGGCACCACGGGGGAGTTCTACTTCTACGAGAACGACGACCCGCTGGGATGCCAGGATTTCCTGGTGAAGCTCTGCTCCAAGGGAATCCCTGAGTTCTTCGGATACAATCCAATGGAGGACATACAGGTGCTGACGCCCATGAGAAAAGGGGAGTGCGGGACGATTGCGCTGAACCGCCGGCTCCAGGAGGTCCTCAACCCGCCATCCCCGGAAAAGCCCGAACTCACCCTCGCAGGAGGCGATGAGACAAGGGTCTTCAGGCTCGGGGACAGGGTCATGCAAATCAAGAACAACTACGACAACAGGGTCTTCAACGGGGACATGGGTCGTATCGTCTCCGTGGACCGCGAACAACACTCCTTCAGGGTCGCATTCGACAGCGAGACCGTGGTCTACCGCTCCAACGACTGCAAGGAACTCCTCCATGCATACGCAATCACAATCCACAAGTCGCAGGGATGCGAATTCCCCGTCGTGGTGACTCCGCTGCTGGGGCAACATTATGTTATGCTGCAGAGAAACCTCCTCTACACAGCCATCACGCGGGCAAAGAGGCTCTACATCCTCACAGGTTCCTCACAGGCAGTCAGGCGCGCCGTGCAGAACAACACGCCCATGACACGAATGACAAGGCTCGCATGGAGGCTCATGAACCCGGGCGTCCCCCCACGGCGCGAAAGACATCCCAGACAGCAGGAGTTCGACGGCATTTGACATGCCATCAAACACCCCCAAGGGCACATCCCCGCAAAAAAGGAGACCAGCTCATGAGGGAACTTGTCAATACTCTTTCTTATCACTCCCATACTCTGCGCGACTCTTTGCGCACAACAACCCCAGGACACTAAAATGAACAAGAGCCCATTCCTCCCATGGCCCAAGGTCAGGCCGTCCACGCTGATCGGTCCCGACGGCAACCTGGACGCATACCAGGAAGCATACAGCAAGGACCTCTCATACGTCATTTCACACGCAAACACCGACCCGGCGCTAGGCGGCGACTTCACCGTCCCAGACCCACTCGTCAACCCCGAGACAGGCGTCCGCATCGCCTCCGCCGACGAGTGGCCCGCCCTGCGCGAAGTCCACATGGCAAACCTGAAGAAGTATCTCTTCGGAGAACTGCCGCCGCCGCCGCAATCCCGGGACGTCGAGGTGCTCATTGAAAAGGAGGTCTTCGAGGGCACCGCAATCATGAGGATCGTCAAGCTGACTCTGCACAACGACGGCAAGAGCCACGAAATCGTTGTCCTCTGCCACATCCCAAAACGCAAGAACCCAGTCCCGTGCATCGTGGCAATGAGCTTCCCCGGAAACCACGCCACCACCGACGACCAGGATGTCCCCCTCTCCAAATGGCCCGAAATGCAGTCGGAAAGGGGGTCCCAGAAGAACCGCTGGGACTACAGGATGATGACCGACGCTGGATACGCCGTCGTCACATGCGCAAGATATGACTTCTATCCGGACAACATCCTCGGACGAAAGGACAGCATCTTCCGACTCTTCCATGACGAGGAGGAACTGGGAGTCAACGCACGGCAGTACACCGCCATCAGCGGATGGGCATACGGATACACCATCCTCAGGGAACTCGCGGAAACCTTCCCCGAAATCGACCCCGCACGAATCTGGGCACACGGACACTCAAGACTCGGAAAGACCGCGCTCTGGACAATCGCAAACGACCCGAAATGGGCCGGCGCAACGTCCAACTGCTCCGGAGCAGCCGGAGCCGCACTCTCAAGGCACAACTACGGCGAATCCCTCGAATGCATCGACTACTTCCTCGAATGGTGGGTCACTGAAGAATGCTCGAAGTTCGCCGCAACCCCCGAAGAACTCCCCTTCGACCAGAATATCCTCATCGCCATGGCCGCACCAAGGCCAATGCTGGTCACCAGCGCGACTGAAGACAAGTGGGCAGACCCGCCAGGACAGTTCCTCGCCGTCAAGGGAGCAGAACCGGCATACGAAATCCTCGGGAAAAAACCACTCCCCTCACAGACATACCCAAAAATCCAGGAACTCCTGATGTCTGACGGACTCGCATACTACGAAAGATACGGAATCCACGACGTCACTGACCTGGACTGGATCTATACCATCAGGTTCTTCGAATACGCCACAGGACTCAAGGGCGAAAGAATCGAAGGGTGGAACGAGAAAATACTGGAGTAGAGATTAGGGAGAAGAAGGGAGAGGGTAGTGCGTGGTCACTATGCAGTGGGCTTCCGTTGAGGCGCGCCCAAGCGCGCCAGCCACGCACTACCCTCTCATTTCTTTTCCCTTCTCTCTACTATAACACCATATCTAACTGGGATATAGATAGTTACGTATTTCTAAAATCCATTCCGGATCATTTGATTCAAAACAACGCAGGAACTCTATGAAATTTGAGCTCCCCGGGGATGTGTCGGAATCGCAGATATCTGCGACGCGCTCCTTCATATTGAAGTATGACTTGCGGTTGATTCTGGAGCAAATTGCCTTTATGTGTTCTTCCTGGTTTGCCTTGTATCCACCGACCCCAGTCAACTTTTCAATCAGCCTGGCATTTGTTTTCTTGCCCTGTGTTTTGAGAGATACAACTGCGAAGTGGAGTAGAATAATCTGCATCGAGCATGGGTTTGCGTAGATGACCACCCTGCCCGCCGCATCCTCGGCTTCATGCATTGCATTGATTTTGGACTTGATGCCGAGATACTGCGCATACGGGCTTCGGTCGGTGTCACAGAAAACCAACACGAGCTCGTATGCGTCCTTGTTTATCAGGAACTGGTACCGTGCGGGGATATTGCCTTCGCCCTTCGCGTTGATGACGGTGAAGTCGTAAATGCTGTTCCAGAGCTTCTTGTCCAGCAGGTGCCTGACATAGATTTCCTCTTCATATCCTTCGCAGATGATGCAGAGACTATGTTTTGCTGGGAGCAACGGAGGTCTTGCCATCGCCTAGTTCTCCATTTCTGTGGCTGAAGACCCAGACATATTGCATGCATCATATAGTGAATTGAACAAGTCTGGCATCGGCAGCGCTCCCAGCAATCCTTTTTTATACTTCTCGACCAGATTAGTGGTCTCACGGATGCCGTCGTCTCCAGCGCTGAATTCCGCCAGCGAGTAGAGGTATGCATGTTCCCTGTCCTTGTGCGAAAACCAAATCTGCTCCTTTCTGAAGAGGGTTCGGCAGTCTAGTAGTGACACATCGTGCACGGTGGCAATCAGCTGCGCCTTCTTGTTCATTTCATTGTTGAACATTGCTATGATTTCGCGTGTCAGCTTGAAATGCAGGCTATTATCCAGTTCATCGACCACCAGTATACGTCCCTGCTCCAATGCTTCCAGCACATAGCTTGCCAAGGCGGCTATCTTCTTTGTGCCCGTGGAATCGAAAAGGATGCTGGGCACCTGGACACCTTTGTAAACAGACGCCAAGTGCAGCTTGTCCATGAATGCATCGCCAAGCCGAATGGATGCCTCCTGCACGCCATTCCTGTCGGACAACCTCCTCATCATCTCTGAGTTATTTGCAACCCCAAATTCGTCTTCATTCAGATACCTGTAGTCATTGAGGAACAAATCCGCGCTTTTCACGAAATCCGCAATCATACGGCGCTTCTCGGGAGTCGCCTTCATCATCTCAACGGTCTTCTCCAGAGGAATGTTGTTCATGTCGATGACGTCGATGGCACTGGCGAACGTAGTCAACAGGTGCTTGATTCTGTTCAGCACAGGGAAGCGGGAGGTGTCAAGGACATGAATAAGCAGGTTGCCCTTTGATGACAGTTCCATTATCTCCGTCAGCTTGTTGTCCCCGCTATCGCTTCTGTTGCCGATGCTGTCGCGAAGCAACCAGGTCTTCTCCCTGCGGTTGCCGTATTTGTCCCGCAGTACCTCTGCAAAACGCTCAAAGAGATATTCGGAAGTGGAGGTGTCGTACCTGACGGCATACAGGTATTCATGTCCGTCTGCTGAGAAAACCACTTCAAGACTACATAGGTTGTCATCGGAGAATAGATTCTTCTCCAAGGCCGCAGGGAGGTTGAGAATAATGGACTTCAGCGTGGAAAGTATCCTGACAAGGTTGGTCTTGCCGGAATTGTTCGGGCCGATGACAATGGCTGACTTGACGACATGGACTCCCCCGGCAGGCGCAATGCTCTGGGGAAAACGCCTGCCCTGCATGTTTGCTTGAAGAGAAAAATCAGTCCTGATATCGTAAATGAGGCAATTTTGGATGGAGAGTGAGATCAGCATGGCATGCTCCTGCTTCGCGGTTGCCAAGACTATAATATTTTATATTTTTCATGCAAGTAAAATGCATAAAAAATAATTTTAAAGTAGAGAGTAGGGAGGAGAAAGGAGGGAGAAGTGCGTGGTCACTATGCAGTGGGCTTCCGTTGAGGCGCGCACGAGCGCGCCAGCCAAGCACTTCTCCCTTCCTTCTTTTCCCTTCTCCCTACTTTGTGCAGTGGGCTTCCGTTGAGGCGCGCCCGAGCGCGCCAGCCACGCACTACCCTCTTATTTCTTCTCCCTTCTCCCTACCTTACAGGCGCGCTCAAGCGCGCCAGCCACGCACTTTTCCCTACCTTCTCCTCCCTTCTCCCTACTTTGGAAGCCCACTGCATAGTGGCCAAGCACTACCCTCTTATCCCTCCTCCCTTCTCCCTACTTTGGAAGCCCACTGCATAGTGGCCAAGCACTACCCT
>URJM01000017.1 GCA_900548225.1 uncultured bacterium | reverse complement strand
GCGCAGAGCGCCTCGTCGCCGGATGCGTCGCCGTTTGTCCTGGCGAGGTCGGCGCAGAAGCGTTCCACCCTGCCGATGGCGACCGCCTTGTCGACGCCCTTGAGGATTTTTCCGACGGTGCAGTGCATCTGGCACTGCTTTTCCTGGGGGCAGACCCGCCCGCATACGGCCGGCAGCAGGCTTGTCTTCCTGATGACTTCCAGGGCTCCCGCGAAATCCCCCTCGGCGGCCTTTGCCAGGAATCCCGGGATGTCGATTGCGACCGGGCATCCCTGCATGCAGGGCTTGGTCGCGCATTGCAGGCAACGTGAGGCCTCGCGCCGCGCCTCTTCGGCGGTGTATCCCAGAGCCACCTCCTCCATATTGTGGGCACGCACCTCAGGAGGCTGCTCCGACATGGGCTGCGGCGGGATTGAAAGTTTTTCCTTGGGTGTCATTTGAAGATTCCTGCTTTGCAGACGTGTTCTTTTGCGGCGGCTTCCTGTTCGCGGTAGGCTCCCATGCGCTGGAGCATCTGGTCCCAGTCGACCTGGTGGGCGTCGAATTCAGGTCCGTCGACACAGACGAATCTTGTCTTGCCGCCGACGCTTATGCGGCAGCCGCCGCACATGCCCGTGCCGTCAATCATGATCGTGTTCAGCGAGACGGTGGTCTTCACATGGAAGGGCAGGGTGGTGAGGGCGCAGAATTTCATCATGATGGGCGGCCCGATGGCAATCACCTCGTCCACCTCGCCTCGTTCACAGAGTTCCTTGAGCGGGTCTGTGACCAGCCCCTTGCGGCCCGAAGACCCGTCGTCCGTAATCAGAATCAGCCTCTCCCCCGCAATCTTCCTCATCTCCTCCTCCATGACGAAGAGGGACTTGCTGCGGGCTCCCATGATGATTGTGACTTCGTTGCCGGCCGCCTTGAGCGCCTGGGCAATCGGGTGCATCGGGGCGACGCCGATGCCGCCGCCCACGCATACGACGCGGCCCGGCTTCTCGCCGTGCTCGCCCCTGATGTCCGTGGGACGGCCAAGGGGGCCCAGGATCGCGGGGATGGAGTCCCCCTCGCCCATGGCGCAGAGCTTCATGGTGGAGGCGCCGACTGCCTGGCAAATCAGGGTGATGGTCCCCCTCGCGGAATCCGCGTCCGCAATTGTCAACGGAATCCTCTCCCCAAATTCGGTGTCAACCATCAGGATGACAAACTGCCCGGCCTTTCGCTCGCGGGCAATCAGGGGAGCCTCGACTTCGAACAGGAAGACGCTCTCGGAAAGGGCTCGCTTTTTCAGTATCTTGTGCATGGTCCGATAATATGGCAATTCCGCCGACGCCTTCCCCGCATTATGGGAAAAGTGCGTTCGGCGGAAGTGCCGTTGCTAGTTATGTAACTATGTAACTAGTTTATTATAAGCAACTTATGCAGTTGTTAGACTCCCTGCGCCAGCATTGCATCGGCGACCTTGGTGAATCCGGCGATATTGGCGCCCATGACGTAGTTGCCCTTGTGGCCGTACTTTGCGGCGGCCTGGTATGCGTTGTCGTGGATTGCGGCCATGATTTCGCGGAGCTTTCCGTCGACCGTCTCCGACGTCCATGAGAGCCTTTCGGAGTTCTGCGTCATTTCGAGTCCGGATGTTGCGACTCCTCCCGCGTTTGCGGCCTTTCCCGGCGCATAGAGGATTTCCGCCTTGAGGAACGCCTCGACCGCCTCCGGGGTGGAGGGCATGTTCGCGCCTTCGGCGACGAGCCTGCATCCGTGCTTGAGGAGGTACTCCGCGTCCGCCCCGTCGAGTTCATTCTGCCTGGAGCATGGGAGTGCGCAGTCGACTGCCTCGACGACCTGCCAGGGGCGCGCCTTGGCGAAGAACTTCGCGCCGGGGATTTCGCTGGCGATTTCGCTGAGTTCGCCGCGCTTGACGTTCTTGAGCTCCATCACGATTGCCAGCGCCTCGGGGGTGAGTCCCTCCTTGACATAGAGCGCTCCCGAGCGGTCGGAGAGGGTGACCACCTTTGCCCCCAGCTGCATGAGCTTCTTGGCGGCGAAGGAGGCGACGTTGCCGGCGCCGGAGACCGCGCAGACCTTGCCCGCGAAGTTGTCGCCCTTGACGGCGAGCATGTTCTCCGCGAAGTAGACCGTGCCGAAGCCGGTCGCCTCGGGGCGGATGAGGGAGCCGCCGAAGCTGAGCCCCTTGCCCGTGAGGACGCCTGTCCACTCGTTGCAGATCCTGCGGTAGGTGCCGTAGAGATAGCCGATTTCACGGGCGCCGACGTTCATGTCGCCGGCGGGGACGTCGGTGTCGGGGCCGATGTGCCTGTAGAGCTCGGTCATGAAGCTCTGGCAGAAGCGCATGACCTCCATGTCGCTGCAGCGCTCGCCGGGGGTATGGGGGCTCTGCTTCGGGTTGAAGTCGCTGCCGCCCTTGGCGCCGCCCATCGGAAGGGTGGTCAGGGAGTTCTTGAAGATCTGCTCGAACCCCAGGAACTTCAGGACGGAGAGGTTGACCGTGGGGTCAAAGCGGAGGCCGCCCTTGAAGGGGCCGATGGCGCTGTTGAACTGGACACGGTAGCCGCGGTTCACGCGGACGTTCCCCTTGTCGTCAACCCAGGGGACGCGGAAGAGGATTGTGCGCTCGGGCTCCACAAGGCGCTCCAGGATTGCATTGCGCTGATACTGGGGGTTGGCGTCGATGACGGGCGCAAGGGTGGTCAGAACTTCCTCGACAGCCTGCAGAAACTCGGGCTGGTCGGCATTCTTGGCGCGGACATCCTGGAGAACCAGGTCGATGTAGTTGCTCATTTGAAATCTCTTCCGGTTGGGTGATGGGTGTGGTGACTGGACTAAGGAAAATGGGATGTGAGTCGGCCACGGGCGCACAAGGCGCAACAGCCAGGCCGCGAACCCGCAGAAGAGCAAAAGGCATGCCACAGGGGAAGCCCTGGGAACAGGGCATAATATACCCCCTCTCGTGGTTACATAAAATGTAAATAATCAGAATCCGTATTACATTATTTGTCGCATGGTTTCACGGCTTTGGGCAGACCTTGACGAATTTCCCCCGTTTGTCCTTCCAGTCGTCCAGGATTTTCCCCGCCAGTTCCGAGGATGTGACTTCCAGGTGTTCCTTCAGGAGTTCGTGGATTTCCTTCTCTTCGGGTGAGTCCGGCTGGAGTCGTTGGACGCTTCTTCGCTCCGTTTCCGCCAGGATTCCGTCGGGGTCCATCGCATAGGCGCATCCACCTGTCATCCCCTCTCCGAAGTCCTTCCCGGGGAAGGAGAGGATAAGCGCGCGTCCTCCGTGCATTCCCGCGCATCCTCCCTTTCCGATTGCGTCTGCGACGAATGTGATTCCCGCGGCGAGCCCTTCCCCGAAGGAGTCCCCCGCGGTTCCCACGAAGTGGATTGTCATCTGCCGAAGCCGTGGGGCGTGCGCGCCTCCGTATCTTCCCTCCACCTCGTGGGAGAACTCCTTGCCGACTTCGTTGTCCTGGCGGGAGACCCGTCTTCGCACTGTGCGCGAGGGGGTCTTCAGCAGCGGAATCAGATTTTTCTTGTCGTAGAGATTCTCCATGTCGCACCTCTTTTCTTCTCGGGAGCTTTCCCGTGGAAAGCAAGCGCCATGCCAAGAGCCGCTGACGGAGGTGCGCCTACTCTTCTGGAATCCAGTCAGTTACATAATCTGTAACCTTTTCGTGCCGTGATTTACATTCCTTTGCGCTGTTTTGGGATGTCATTCTGGCACGCCGCTTGCTTTTCTGCCGTCCAGTCCCTCCGATGATTACATTTTTTGTCATCGTCTCATTTACTGCCGTCATTTCAGTCAATTGAGGTCATCCTTATGGTTTCACACGAGATAGCGATATTGCGCGAGGTCACGTCGGTTGTCGTCCGTGAGCGCAACGTGCGTCGTCTTCTGGAGGAGGTGATAGAGATATTGGAGCGTGGCCTTGGGATGAAGCGGGGGACCTTTGCCCTGCTGGAGGGGGACGAGCTTCGGATCGAGGCCAGCACCCGGACATTGAATGCCGAGGAGCGTGCGCTTGGCCGTTACCGGATAGGCGAGGGCATTACCGGGCTGGTTGCGAAGACCGGCAAGTCCGAGGTTGTGCTGGATGTCCGCAAGGACCAGCGTTTTCTGAACAAGACCCGGAGCCGCGCCGGCAACGAGGCGGTCTCCTTCATCTGCGTGCCCCTCATCTATCTGGGGCAGGTCGTGGGGACTCTTTCGGTGGACTGCGAGATGCGTTCCGACACAGGTGCGCTGGTGAAGGACGTGGCCTTCCTGGAGATCATCGCCAACATCACCGCGGAGGCAGCCGCCGCATGCCGCGAGGAGTGTGCGGAGCGTGACGCCCTTATCGAGGAGAACCGTCAGCTCAGGGACATGCTTCCCTGCAATCCCGGCAAGCTCATAGGCGACTGCAAGGACATGCGCGCGGTCTACGAGCAGATCCACCAGGTTGCGCCCAGCGACGCCACGGTGTTGATCAGAGGTGCCAGCGGCACGGGCAAGGAGCTTGTCGCCAAGGCGATACAGGGTCTTTCACTGAGGAAGGACAAGCCCTTTGTCGTCCTCAACTGTGCCGCATTGCCGGAGGCCCTTGTGGAGTCGGAGCTTTTCGGCCATGAGAAGGGGGCCTTCACCGACGCCCGCGAGAGGCGCATCGGCCGTGCGGAGGCGGCCAATGGCGGCACCCTCTTCCTTGACGAAATCGGCGACCTGTCGATTCCCGTCCAGGTCAAGCTGCTTCGCTTTCTTCAGGAACGCACATTCTCCCGCGTCGGTTCCAACGAGGAGATACACAGCGACGTCCGGTTCATAGCGGCGACCAGCCGCAACCTGGAGGATTTGATGCAGAAGAAGCTTTTCAGGGAAGACCTCTACTACCGGCTCTCGGTCTTCCCGATTGTCATGCCCGACCTGGCCGCCCGCGGCGGGGACATCATCCTCCTTGCGCAGCACTTCCTCTCGAAGATGAGCGCGAAATACGGAAAGAGAATCACGCGGATTTCCTCGCCGGCCGCGAACATGCTGCAGGCATACTCCTGGCCGGGAAACGTGCGGGAACTGGAAAATTGCATCGAAAGGGCGGTCCTCACGTGCAAGGACGACTGCATCCACGGATACAACCTGCCGCCGGCGCTCCAAAGCCCCGAGTTCAATGAAGACCCATACCACCCGGACGAACACCTCACCCTGGAGGAGCAGCTCGCCGCAGTCGAGAGGAAAATCCTGGAGAACGCGCTCAGGCGGCACGACGGAAACCGCGCCGCCGCCGGCCGGGAACTGGGAGTCTCCCCGCGTATGATGAACTACAGGCTCAACAAGGCGGGGCTTGGAAAATAGTATAACCGCTTGCAGTGCAGATAGTTATAATGACAATTACGCGCCTGGCGCCCAGCCGGCCGTCCGGAGGATGGCGATTGCCCAGGCCGTGCCGAGTGCAACCAGCATGACGAATACCGCGGCGCTTCCCATGTCCTTCGCGCGCTTTGCAAGGGGGTGCCACTCCGGCGACGCGAGGTTTGTGAGGGCTTCCAGGGCGGAATTCAGCAGCTCGGTCGTCAGCAGGATGAATCCGAGGGATATCAGGAGCGCCCGTGTCTGCCAAGGCAGCCGGAGGGCCAGCGCCAGTGCGACATTGAGGATTTGCAGGAGGGTCTCCTGGCGGAATGCGGACTCGTTCTTGAAGGCGGCCTTCAGGCCGTCCATGGAGTAGCCGAATGCCGCGAAGAAGTGCTTGACCCCGTGGCACCTGCGTGGCTTCTCCTGTGGCTGCCCGGCGCCCCTGCCGCTTGTCTCCTCGTCCATGGTATCCTCCTTTACTTTCCCTTCTTCACGAATCTCATCATGTCGTGGTTTGCCTGGACGAGCATCTTCGCGTACCTTCTGAGGAACTCCCCGTCGTCCCCGAGGGGCTTGTCATCTCCGGTGGAGAGGTTTCGCCCGTAGTATTTTGCCCCGGTTCCTGTCGGCAGGATGTACTTGTATTCCCTTGTGATGAAGCAATCCAGCTTCCATCCGCATGAGACGTAGAACTGCCTGTCGTAGCCATCGTCGAGGATGCTTTCCCCCACACTGTAGTCCTTTGGCGGGTTTTTGACTCCGAGGAACGGCGCGATTGTCGGTATGATGTCCGTGTGGTGTGTCCTGTGTGCGACAGTCCTGTGTTCAACGCCCGGGATTGTGATCACCAGGGGGGTCTTGAGCTGTTCGTCGACGAATGTGGAGTTGTGGCCTAGGCGACCCTTTTCATAGAACTCCTCGCCGTGGTCCCCGTTGATGACGATGATAGTCCTTTCCCTGACCTCCGGGTGTCTCTCGAGGAAGTCCAGGATTCTCCCGATCTGCCTGTCGATGTCGTGGGCGGCGTTCACCTGGCGGTTGTAGAGCAGCTGCGCATCCTCGTCGGAGACGGTCGCGTAGTTGATTTTCGGCATGTACTCCTTGATGAGCGGGCGTTCCGGGTCGAAGTTATACGGGGCGTGGGTGCCTTCGAAGAACTGGAAGCAGAAGAAGGGCTTGCCGTCGGCGGCGCGCGCCTCCAGGAATCCGAGGATTCTGTCGACGGCCTTGACGTCCCGGACCCAGGATGGGTCGCTGCTGTCCATCTCCTTCATGTCTCCGGATGGGATTGACGCGAAGATTGTCTGGTCGAATTCAGGGTATGTGAAGCGTGCGGAGGTCTGGACGTTGAAGATGTATCCGTCCTCCCTGAGCCAGTCGAAGAGTAGCGGCCCACGCCTGGCGTTAAGGAAGCTGTTCCAGTTGTTGCCGTAGAGCCCGTAGAACATTGAGAACATTGCATTCCTGGTGCCGTGTCCGCCGCTGTAGTGGTCGGTTGCGTGGACGCCTTGCCCGGCGAGCCTCCAGGCGTTGGGCATTGTCCTGGCATTCAGGTGGTCTGCGCGCAGTGACTCCGATGTGAGCCAGATGATGTTCAGGGGTGTCTCGGGAGTCTCGCGCTGGATTGGGCGTTCCGGGTAGTTCAGCGCGCTGACCCTGTCGCTCTCGTCATCGAACGGCGTGTCCTCCCGGGGCGGCTGCGTGAAGCCGAGCTTCTTCATGAATCTGCGGATGCGGATTGTGAAGGTGACCGGATAGCCCGCCGTCGCGGAAAGCACCTCCTTCCTGCGGAAGAAGTCGGAGACGCCCTGGATGAAGAGGGAGGAGACGAAGAGTGCGATGGCGAGTGCGCAGGCGGTCCAGGTCTTCCAGGGGCGGATGTTCCGCATTGCCTCCAGGGCCGGGTCGAGCCTGCGCCACTTGCAGGTGGCGGCTGCCATCAGGATGTTCAGGGCGAGGAAGACCAGGACGAGGAGGCTGGAGGGGACGATTGTCGCCGCGTCAAGCCCCATCGCGGAGAAGCCCCCTGGAGTGAGCATCAGGTTGATGACGAGGCCGTTGATGTGGTATCCCCAGTTGTGGAGGACAACCATGTCGACTACAAGCAGCAGCTCCAGGAATGAGGTCCATGCGACGGCGACAGCCGCGGCGGCGAGGTGCATTCCGCGCCGTCTTGAGAGGAGGAGGAGCCATGTGGCCCCCGCGCCTGGGAGCAGGTATATGATGGGGTAGGTGAGGGTCGCGATGGTCATCCAAAGCCCCTGCCAGAATCCTCCTGGATATCCGTAGGCCCCGGTGAAGACCATGAACACCAGGAGGAGTATCAGGTAGTGGACTCCGAAGAATATGCAGCTTCGGCTATAGAGGGATTTCCTGTCTTGCATCTTGTCTTGCCGGGGGTGGAAAAGGCGTCTTGCTTGTGACTTTGCCTTATTCTACGCCGGAGACATTGCATGAATATTACAGGATTATTATCAATTGGCAATCATCCCGTGGAAGGCGGGCAGCATTGGCCGCCGACGGGGAAGCGCAGCTGGAATACCGTGCCGCCTTCCGGGGGGCATTCTGCCTGGACCTGTCCTCCGAGGGACTCTGCGACCGCGCGCACCATGCTGAGCCCGAGGCCGTTTCCAGGCTTGCTGCGGCTGGCGTCACCCCTGAAGAACCTGTCGAATATCTTTGGCAGGTCCTCCTTGGGGATTCCGCCGCCCGTGTCTGCGACCGTGAGGATGATTTCACTGGCGCCCTTCGCGAGCGTGACTGCCACCCTGCCGCCCGGGGGAGTGTATTTGAGGGCGTTGTCAAGGAGGTTCGCGACCATCTGCTCCAGCCGCCTCTCCTGGCATTTCATCGTGACTTCCGTCTCCGGAAGATTTAGGACAAGCCGGATGCCCTTGTCCTCCGCAAGGGTGGAGAAGGCCTCCGTCAGCTTCCGGAGCACGCTTCGCACATCCACATCCTGGCACCTTGCCTTGTCGAAGCGCTTTTCAATGCGCGTGATTTCAAGCATCGTGTTGATGGTCGAGAGCAGCTCGTCGCACTCCTCGGCGACAAGCGCCGCGAAGTCCCTGTCCCTTGCGTTGATCATCTGGAGCTCGGCACGCGCCTTCATCCGCGTCAGGGGCGTCCTGAGGTCGTGGGCGATGTCGTCGGTGACATCCTGGAGCTCGGTGAGGAGCTTCTGGGTGTTGTCGGTCATGTGGTTGAATGTGGCGACGAGCTTCTCGATTTCGCTGATTCCGCTCTCGCTCTCCAGGCGCATCGAGAAGTTCCCCCGCGCAATCTCGTCCGCCATGTCCCCTATATGGAGGATTCTCCGTGAGATTCTCCTGCTGAAGATGACCGCCACGAGGAATTCCAGCGGGACGAAGAGGACGAATACAAGGAGGAAGAGCAGCATAAGGTGCCGGAGGTTCTCCTCGATTTCGGAGGTGCTCTGTGCGACGACCAGGTAGTTCCCGTCGTAGATTCTCCGCGTGTGCGCCAGGATTGGCCCGTTGTCTGTCCGGATTCTGTGGAAGCCGTTTCGCGGCGGTTCCTCCTCGAAGAGCATTGAGAACGCCTTGAGGTGCGCCTTGTCGAAGTACGAGCACGCCCCCACGTCCCCGCGTTCGTCCATTAGGAGCAGGTACAGGTTGTTTCTGCCCATGGAGTATGACTCTTCGTTGAATTCCCGGTCGATGTGCGAGAGCGCCCCCGCCGGGTCGCATGGGGTTTCGGAGACAATCGAGTTGGAGGCTGCGTCGTATGTTGCCAGGAGGGTCTGGTGGTTTCTGAGTCCTGCGACGTAGTATCTGTCCTGGTCCTTCGAGTAGTATCCGGCCAGCGGCGTGATGGGCGTGGCGCCGCCGTAGTGGAGTCGTTCAAGGCATCCCAGCGGCAATTCCCTCGGTGCGACCGGGATTCCGTCCGGCGGTTCGTCCTGCTGTGTGAGATATTCGTAGTAGAATTCGCCGCTGTAGTTGAGGAGCGACTCCCTTGCGCCGTTGTAGAGGAACCTGCTCTGCGTCCAGTAGATGAGCAGGAGGCTCACCAGGAGGATTGCGGCTGTTCCGCAGAGGAAGAACTTTACTGTGCGCAGCCTGAGCGTCCCCCTCCACTGGGAGTCTCCACCCGTGCGGGTGCTATTGGCTGGCCGGTTCTCCATCAGGCGCGCCTGGTCGGCTACTGCTCCTCCAGGACGTAGCCGAAGCCGCGCACGGTCTGGAGCAGCTTCGGGGAGAAGTTCTTGTCAATCTTGTCCCGCAGATGGCATATTCTCGAGTCGACGATATTCGTGTGCGGGTCGAAGTTGTATTCCCAGACATGCTCCATGATTGTGGTCCTTGAGACCACGCGCCCCTTGTTGCGCATGAGGAATTCGAGGAGCTGGAACTCCAGGGGCTGGAGGATGATCCTCGTGTCGTCGCGGTATACCTTTCTTCCGACCAAGTCCATCCGGAGATTTGCGACCTTGAGTTCGGTTGGGTCGGCGGCGTAGGAGCTTCGCCTGATTTGCACATTCGCCCTGGCCAGGAGCTCCGTCAGCGAGAAGGGCTTGGTCTGGTAGTCGTCAGCCCCGCACTCCAGGCCGCGTATCTTGTTCTCCTCCTCGCTTCGGGCGCTCAGCATGATGATGGGGAGCGTCAGACCCGACTTGCGTATATGCCTGACCACGTCGAATCCGTTCATGCCCGGCAGCATCACGTCGATGATCGCAAGGTCGAAGGACTCCGACTTGGCCTTGAGGAGCCCGTCGGTGCCCGTCTCCGCCGTGGCGACGGTGTACCCCGCAGACTCGAAGCCCGCCTTCATGAATTCGCTGGTCGCCAGGTCGTCTTCTATCAGCAGGACTCTCATTGTGGTTCACGCCGCCAGGGCAGGGCGGCCTTGGTCTAGAAGTGGTTGCGCGAGGCAAAGGCCTCGGCGGACTTGTGCTCGGAGTGCATCCTGCTCGGATGCGAGTCCTCGGCAGGATAGCCCACGGGGATGAGGACCACGGGGACATACGCCTCGGGAATGCCAAGCTCCTTCTTGAGAAGATCACGGTCGAAGGAGGCTACCCAGCAGCACCCAAGACCCTGCTCCACTGCCTCCAGCTGCATGTGGTCCGCGACAATCGTGGCGTCAATCACGCCAATCCCCTCCCCCGTGGCGGGATTGCGCCAGCACCTGGTGGAGTCGTAGCAGACGACGAAGGTGGCAGGAGCGCCAAACTGGCACGCCGTGCACTTGCGAAGGCGCGACAGAAGGGACGGGTCGTCTACAAGAAGAATCCGCTGCGGCTGGAAGTTGCACCCCGTCGGCGCAAGGGAGGCGGCGTGAAGGATTGAGTCAAGCTTCGCGCTCTCGACTGGACGGTCGCTGTATTTGCGGACGGAATACCGGCGCGCTGCAAGTTCAAGGAATGACATGGCTGGATGACGGGGCGTGGATGGCTGGTGGCTAGAGCTCGTCGCTGCCGAGTATCTCCTTCTCCGCATCGTCCGCGTAGGCGGCGACCGCACGGATGACCCCATGGAGCTGCTTCGGCGGCAGGTTGGCGGGAATCTTGGCGATATAAAGGATGTTTCCGCCGGAGGTCATCTCAAAGGCGCCGATGAGGGACTTGTTGGAGGTGCGCATCAGGTCGCTTGTCATCTCAAGGGTGGGAGCCTTGTCCCTGACGGCATAGCTGAATATGTCGCGAATCTCAAACCCCTCGATACTGTCGGTCTCGGAGACGACGTAGACCAGTTGGGAACGCCCCTCGGCCTCGTATGCGATGGTGATCGCGTAGTCGCCGTCGTCGTCAATCACGTATTTGACGTCCAGTTCGTCAAGTGCCTTCTTGATGCGCTGGTCGGCTTCGGCGCGAAGGGTGGTGGCGGCGGTGGTGGAAAGGAGGATGAATGCCGACAGGCAGAGGAAGAGGTTCTTCATGTGTGATTCTCCAAGTGAAATGTGGGATGCGATGACTGTGAAAAAAGAAAACCTGTTGCAGAATATAAGAAGCGGGAAGTTTTTTTCAACGAGTCTCCACCATCGGGGAATGATTGTTGCCGCCGCCGGATAGATGACGCCGCCAGATTCCGTCGCGGCAAATGCCCCCGCCAGGGCTGGTAGCGCCGCCCCCCGCCCCAGGGCCGCCACTGGACCCACGCCTAGAATCACCCATGGCGCAGGTCTTCCCCCGGCCTAATTCGGTTATTTCCTATGGACTGAATCAGTGCTGTTGCAGATTGGGCAGGGCTGTCCAATGTCTGGACGGCTCTTTTTTGGTGGAATGACTGCAATCCTGCTGTCACGGCAGTCAGGATGCAGGAGAAAAAACGATGACCCGCAGTTGGAGGAGATTCTCCCGGAGGATGCGCTGAATATGATGAGCGGCATGATATCCCTCCGGGTGAATGCGGTTTGTTCTTTCCGTTGTTAGATGATATTTTTGCACCCTAGATGGTTATAGTGTCATTTCCTGCGTTTCTTCAATCATGCTCCGGTGATCGAGGTTGACATGATATCGCCGATAGCGTCGGCAAAGTCACAATGCAAAGGCATATCGATGATGCCTTGGTTATGAAGCATCCGCTCAATGCATTGCTGCGTCAAGGGAAAGGGGATGTCGCCTTTTGAATACTGCGGGAAGAGAGCCTCCTTGAATAACGGGAAATACTGTTCCGAATGAAGAGGCGTCTGATGCCTCCTCACAGATAGGGGAACGGGATACCCGAAAAACGCCCTTCCAGGTACTGCCTGCGGAAATTGGTCACGTTGCGGACTCCCTCGAAGTCGCAGAGTCGTTTCAGCACAGAGCCGTGCTTCAGGTTCTTGTTCACGATTCCGACCTCTGAAACCCGAAGCAGCTCCCTGTCAAGAAGGTCCGTGTTGTGTGCGCTGAATACCAACTGCGCCTTGGCGATATTGTAGCGTTTCTCCTTGAAGAGCCTGATGATTTCCGCTACCAGAAGGGAGTGGAGCGAGGAGTCGATTTCGTCTATCACCAGCGTCTTTCCCGCATGGAGGGCGGCGAGGCAGACGCCAAGTAGGCCAAAGGCGGCACGGGTCCCCATGGACTCGTCCACAAGACTGAACTGGATTTCCCCGCCCGACTCGCTCTGGTGGAACGTGCGGATTGCCTCGGCAATGTCGGGTGCGTCCTCCCCCAATTCAGGATGGTACTCCATCCTCAGGATGCCGAGGTCAAGCTTGCGAAGCATCATGTCGATTTCGGCGAAGGCGGTTTGAACGTCTGCTCCGCCAAGCGAATCGATGAGCATTCTCAAGCCGTCCCGTCCTGAAAAGGCGTTGTTCTCATATACCTCAAGGCGCGAGGTCAGGGCATTGTGCACTGCCGAGGCGGTTGCGTTCAGTCCTGCATAGTTCAGCGCGATGCGCGAAAGGATGCAACTCGTATGTCGCCCGTCTTGGTTCAGGCACTCCACCTTGTAGATGTCCAAAAGTCTTTCCCTTTCATAGAACCTCTTCTGCAATCCGTCGAGGATCAGCTCCTTGCCGTCCTGCAGGAAAACCACCTTGCCATTTGCCTCAAGCCGCTCCGTCAGGATTTCAGTCGCGTCATAGCCGACGGAATAGCGGAATACGCCTATGTCCCGCAATGCGCCTTGAACCTCAATGACAGTTCGTCCAAGTCCATCATGGAGTCTGTTGGGAACGTAAAGCGAGGGTGAATGTCCACCAACGAGGAGTTTCTTCAGTATTCCGAGTGCGTGGATGACATTGGATTTCCCCGAGGCGTTCGCACCGAACAGCCCAAGAACCGGCACGGAGCGGCTTCCCTTGAGTTCAAGGAACGGCATAGTGGTCCATTCCTGATGGCCGTTGGGCGCCTTCGCCTCGCCGTAGTTCAGCGGAAGAGACAGCTCCACGATGGATTTGAAGTTTCTTATGAACAGAGAAAGAAGCATATATGCTCCAGTTGTTGGCGTTTTTTTGCGTTTTCGTTGCTAATATAAGCAAAAAATGTGTCTATGCAAGCCAGTTTGCATTTGTTGGCCATGTCCGGTCCCCAGATTGTAATCTGGCAGGAAGGGACAATGTATGCTTCGTCGGGGCATGGCGTTTCATGCGGTTGTGTGTGGTGGCCTGCCATTGGGATGGCCATGACCCCGTTTCCTTCAACCACACCGCCAGGCAATGCGATGGCTGTGAATCAGGGTCGCCACTGGGCTGCGCAATACATGAGCCGCATCCAGCGGATGCCCAGTTACATGGACATGTTCCAGCATGTTCACGCACTCTGTCCTTTTCTCATCGCAGCTCTTCCAATTGCATTTTGTACGCGCGTGAGTGGCAAGTTGCGCGAATGTGCGCTATATTTGATTGAATTCGCGCAAATGCAAATGGTTTTGCTTTCATTCAATCAAATTCCCTGCGCGTTTTTGATTTTTTACAGAGATGTCCCTCCGACCCCGTTCAACAGTAGCCGAGCAGCGTGAGCAGCAGATTATGGACCTGCTCACGGGTGTCGAGTCTTTGTCTGTCGGGGAGCTGTCCCGCAGTCTTGGGGTAAGCGAGGCGACCGTCCGCCGGGACTTGTCCTCGATGGACGGGCGTGGCCTGCTTCACCGCTATCATGGCGGCGCGTCCCTGACTTCCCCGAGCGCCAGCGAACAGTTGTTCAGCGACAAGGAGAACCTTCTTGGGGACGAGAAGCGCCGCATTGCCCAGGCTGCCCTTTCCCTCATTGACGACGGGGACAGGATTTACCTTGACGGCGGCAGCACGACCTTGTACCTGGCGAAGCTGCTGGAGCGCCGCAAGAATCTGACCGTGGTGACCAACTCGCTGATGGCCGCGTATTTTCTGATGGAGTCTGGACATCGCCTGGTGCTGGTGGGCGGCGAATTCCGCGCGCTGTCCCGGACATTGGTCGGTCCGCTGACCTCGTCGATTCTGGAGAGCATCTCCTTTGAGAAGGCGTTCATGGGGACGATGGGTTTTTCGCTGACGGACGGGATATCCACCAGCGACGCTGCGGAGGCCTTCACCAAGCGCCTTGTAATGAAGCGCGCAAACCAGGTCTATCTACTCATCGACCACACCAAGCTCGGTGTGAATTCATTCGTCAACGCCGGCGGCGTGAAGGACATCGACATCCTTGTCACCGACGCCGCCAGCGACACATTCAGGAATCGTCTGGAAGAATTGGGAACCAAGGTAATCATTGCCTAGAATCAGGAGAACCTAAGCATGGCAGTTGCAATCGTAATGCCGAAGGCCGGCAATTCAGTAGAGGAATGCGTTCTGAGCAAGTGGCGCATCAAGGTCGGCGACACAATCAGGAAGGGCGACATCATCGCGGACGCGGAGACCGACAAGACCTCGATTGAGGTGGAGGCGACCGAGGGCGGCAGCGTCCTGGCGCTCTTTGCGGCGGAAGGGGACCTGGTCCCCGTGCTGACGGCGATTTGCGCGGTGGGCACCGCCGGCGAGGACGCATCGTCTCTCGCGCCATCCGGCGCCCCTGCGGCCGCACCCGCACCTGACGCGATTCCCGTGCCCGAGGCGGAGCCTGTCGCGGCGGCACCCACTGCGACACCGGCCGAACTGCCCGTCGGAGTCGAGGCGATTCTGATGCCCAAGGCTGGAAACTCCGTCGAGGAGTGCATTCTCGGCGCATGGCGCATCAATGTCGGCGACACCGTCAGGAGGGGCGACATCATCGCCGAGGCGGAGACCGACAAGACCTCCATCGAGATTGAGGCGACCGCCTCCGGCGAAGTGCTGGCGCTGCTTGGCTCCGAGGGCGACCTGGTCCCCGTCCTGACGGCAATCTGCCTGGTTGGGCCTGCCGGGACCGACGTCTCCGGATACAAGGCCGCTTCCGCCGAGGCCCCGATGGCCGCCGCCACCGAGGCTCCGAAGGCCGTGACCCCCGCCGCGGCTCCTGCCGCCGCCTCCGCATCCCAGGCTCCCGCAACGGTTGGCGGACACCTTTCGCCGCGGGCGCGCAAGTTTGTCGCGGAGCATCCCTTCGTAATGGGTGAAATCGCCGGCAGCGGCGCCCAGGGGCGCGTCATCGAGTCCGATGTCATCGCGGCCTACCAGAGCAGCCCGCACCTGACCCCCGCCGCCGCGGCCATGGTCGCCGCCGGCGCCAAGGCTCCTTCCACGGGCACGGGCTCCAATGGCGAAATCACCGCCGAGGACATCGAGAACTTCGCCAAGGGAGTCGTCGCCGCCCCCGCGCCTGCCGCCTCCGCGCCAGTCAAGGCCGAGGGCACCGACGTCATCACCGAAAAGCCCTTCAGCCGCATCCGCACGGTCATTGCGAAGCGTCTCCAGGAGTCGTTGCAGACGATGGCCCAGTATACCCTCAACTGCGAGGCGGACGTCACCGGTCTCCTGAGCCTCCGCAAGAGGATCAAGGCCTCCGGCGAGAAACTTGGCCTTGCGAACATCAACATCGGCGACATGGTGATGTATGCGGTCATCAAGACTCTGCAGCAGGTTCCCGAGCTCAACGGCGAGTTCTCCGACAATGTCGTGAAGCTCCACAGCGCCGTCCACATGGGCTTTGCCTGCGACACTCCGAAGGGGCTTCTGGTGCCTGTCCTCCATCACTCCGACAAGATGAGCCTTGCCGAGATGTGCAAGCAGGTCAAGAGCCTCGCCAAGTCCGCCAACGCCGGCAACCTGGCCCCAGACCTGATGAACGGCGCCACCTTCACCGTCTCGAACCTGGGCTCCTTCGGAATCATCAACTTCACCCCGGTCATCTCCGCTCCCCAGATTGCGATGCTGGGCGTCGGCAAGACCCTGCTCCGCCCAGTCCGCAGGGCAGACGGCACGGTCGAATACAGGGACTACATGCAGTTCTCCCTGACGATGAACCACATGGTGGTGGACGGCGCCCCCGGCGCCCGCTTCCTGCAGACCCTCTGCGCCAATATCGAGAACTTCGAGCTTGTCTGCATCGCAAGGTAGCAGAGGCCGTTTCCAATAAAGAACCTCAGTAGCAAAGCGAGGAATTCAGAATGTACGATTTGATGGTAATCGGCGCGGGGCCTGGTGGATACGAGGCCGCCGCATACGCTGCGAAGCACTTCAAGAAGAAGGTCGTCCTCTTCGAGAAGCAGGAACTGGGCGGCACGTGCCTTAACGTGGGGTGCATCCCCACCAAGACCTTCATGCGCTCGATCAAGACCCTTGAGGAGTGCCAGGTCGCGAAGACCTACGGCGTCGCCCTGGAGTCAGAGGCGAAGCTTGACATGGCGGCCGTGCAGGCGCGCAAGCAGAAGGTGGTCTCGCAGCTGGTCAAGGGAGTGGCCGCAATGGAGAAGTCCTCCGGCGTCGAAGTCGTGAAGGCCGAGGCGAGGATTGTGGCACCGGGCAAGGTCGAGGCGGCCGGAAAAACCTACGAGGGCGCGAACATCCTGGTTGCGACGGGCTCCGTCCCCGCATGCCCCCCAATCCCCGGCCTCCGCGACAATCCGCTCGTCCTCGATTCCACTGGAATCCTGGCGCTTGACAAGCTCCCGAAGGCGCTGGTGGTCATCGGCGGCGGCGTCATCGGCCTCGAGTTCGCCAATTTCTTCAGCGCGGCCGGCACGGAAGTCACCATCGTGGAGATGATGCCGAAGATTGCGCCCGTGGTGGACGACGAGATCGGCCAGCTCCTGACCAAGGCGCTCGTCCGCAGCGGAATCAAAATCAACCTGAATTGCAAGGTTGTGAAGATCGAGGGCTCGACCCTCTTCTACCTTGACCCCGACGGCAAGGAGCAGAAGGTCACCGGCGACTACGTCCTGAACTCCACTGGCCGCCGCGCCGTCACCCAGGGGCTGGGGCTTGAGGAGCTCAAGGTCGACATGAACCGCAAGGGCATCGTCACCGACGACTTCGGCAAGACGAGCGTCCCCGGCATCTGGGCCTGCGGCGACGTCACGGGCCGCTGCCTCCTGGCGCACGCCGCCACCCGCGAGGGCATCGTCGCAGTCAACAACATGTTCGGCGTCAGCGACCGGATGAGCTACAAGGCGATTCCGTCGGTGATTTTCACCCACCCCGAGGTCGCGCAGGTCGGCGCCACGGAGCAGGAGCTTCAGGCGAAGGGGATTGCCTACCGGAAGGTTGTCCAGCCGATGGCCATGGCCGGCCGCTTCATCGTGGACTACGCGGGGCAGAACGGGACAGTCAAGGTGCTTGTCAGCGAGAAGTACGGCCAGGTCCTGGGCGTCCACGCGATAGGCGGCTGTGCGGGCGAGTTCATCTGCGCCGCCAGCGCGATGGTCGGGCAGGAAATGACCACCGACACCGTCCTGCGCATCGTCTACCCGACAGTCTCCGAGTCGATTCGCGAGGCGGTTGTCCACGCATAGGGATTTCCCGTCACATTCAACACAACACGAAAACAGAGCAAACAAAGTTAAGGAATTAGCCTCTTATGACAAAAGCACTAGAGATTCGCCCTGAGGACTGGTTCAAGCCTGGCAAGATTTCCTTCAAGGACATCCCCGTCTGCCAGTACAACAAGACCATCGCCCAGGAGAAGAAGAACTACACCAAGGATGACTTCCTGGCGATTTACCACGACATGCTTGTATGCCACGACTTCGAGACAGTCATCAACGAAATCAAGCTCCAGGGCAAGTACGAGGATGTCTCCTACAAGCATCCCGGCCCCGCGCACCTCTCCCTCGGACAGGCGGCGACCGCGGTCGGAGCAGCCTACAACCTGGACATGAACGACTTCACCTTCGGAAGCCACCGCTCACACTCCGAGATTCTGGCAAAGGGGCTTTCCGCCATCCGCAAGCTTGACGACGGAGCCCTCCAGAAGGTCATGGAGGATTTCTTCGGCGGCGCCACCCTCAAGGTGGTGGAACAGCACTGCAAGTGCAGCAATGTCAAGGACTTGGCTCGCCACTTCCTGATTTACGGCGCATACGCGGAAATCTTCGCGCGCGTCACCGGCTTCAACAAGGGCTGGGGCGGCTCGATGCACTGCTTCTTCACACCCTTCGGAATCTACCCGAACAACGCAATCGTCGGCGGCAGCGGCCCTGTCGCCCCAGGCGCCGCGCTCTTCAAGCTCGTCAATGACAAGAAGGGCATCGTCCTCTGCAACATCGGCGACGCCTCCTTCGGATGCGGCCCCGTCTGGGAAGGGCTCATGTTCTCCGCGATGGGACAGTTCAAGACCCTCTGGAAGGAGAAGGGCTACAAGGGGCTCCCAATCCTCTTCAACTGCTCCGACAACGCATACGGCATGGGCGGCCAGACCGCGGGCTCCTCGAAGCACGGATACCTCGGGGAAACCATGGGCTTCGGACAGCTGGCGCGCATCGGGGCCGGCGTCGATCCGGACCAGATGTTCTCGGAACGAGTCAATGGATACGACCCGCTTGCAGTCGCGGACGCGGTCAGGCGCCAGAAGGAACACCTCCTCAAGGGCGAAGGACCAGCACTCCTTGACGTGGCGACATACCGCATCGGCGGACACTCCCCCTCCGACGCATCCAGCTACCGCACAAAGGAGGAACTGGATGTCTGGAAGAACTTCGACCCAATCCAGCAGTACCGCGACAAGATCGTGGCGGCGAAGGTCATCACCGCAAAGGAGGCAGACGCCGTCAAGGCATCCGTCCACGACCTAGTGAAGGATATGTTCGTCCTCTCCATCGACAAGGAGATCTCCCCCTACGAGACCATGGATTCGATGTTCATCGAGTCGGTCATGTTCTCCAACAAGAAGCTGGAAAGCTGCGACGAGAGCCGCAAGGGCGACGCGGACTTCCTCCAGCCCCTGGCCGAGAACGAACAGTACAAGAAGGTGCAGAAGAAGCAGCGCTTCTATGCCGACGACGCGGGCAAGCCCTACTCCTCGATGCTGGTCTACAACATCTGCGATGCAGTCTTCGAGGCGATGACGCACAGGTTCTCGAAGGACCCGACGATGGTGGCCTTCGGCGAGGACAACCGCGACTGGGGCGGAGCATACGCCTGCTACCGCGGCCTGACCGAACTGCTCCCGTACCACCGCTTCTTCAACTCCCCAATCTCCGAGGCGGCCATCATCGGCGCCGCAGTGGGATATGCGCTGGCCGGCGGACGGGCCGTCGCGGAAATCATGTATTGCGACTTCATCGGACGCTGCGGCGACGAGCTCTTCAACCAGCTCTCCAAGTGGCAGGCGATGTCGGGCGGCGTCCTCCGCATGCCGGTCGTGGTGCGTGTCTCCGTGGGCTTCAAGTATGGCGCCCAGCACTCGCAGGATTGGTCCAGCATCTTCAACCACATCCCCGGCCTGAAGGTGATCTACCCCGTCACCCCGTATGACGCAAAGGGCCTGCTGAACAGCGCCCTCTCCGGCACCGACCCCGTCATCTGCCTGGAGTCCCAGCAGTGCTACAAGCACGGCGAGATGTTCCACAAGGGCGGCGTCCCCACCGAATACTACGAGCTGCCGATTGGCGAGCCCGATGTCAAGAAGCAGGGCAAGGACTTGACGATTGTCACCCTAGGTCCAATCCTCTACAAGGCTCTCGACGCCGCGAAGGAGCTGGAGAAGTATGGAATCGACGCCGAGGTCATCGACCTTCGCTCCATCAATCCGCTGAACTACGACAAGCTGGTGGAGTCCGTCAAGAAGACTGGCAAGGCCATCCTGCTCAACGAGGCCGTCGAGCGCGGCAACGTCATGCAGAACGTGGCCGCGAACCTGACCCAGCTCGCATTCGACTATCTTGACGCGCCGATCACGGTCGTCGGAAGCCGCAACTGGGTCTCCCCTGCCGCCGAGCTGGAGTCGAAGTTCTTCCCGCAGGTCAGCTGGATTCTCGACACAATCCACGAGCGCATCGTCCCGCTCAAGGGATATGCGCCCTCCATCAACCGCACGCTGGGAGAGCTGGCACGCACCTCGCGCCAGGGCGTCTAGCCGCAACGGAAAGGGGATAGGACTCCCCGGCTGAAAACAGAATTCCCCGCAGGCGTGAAAGACCACCGTCTGCGGGGAATTCTTGTTTTGGGAGGCCGCCGCGGCAGGCAGGGCCTTATGCGTCGGTCCGGGTCGGGCTAGTAGTTTTCGGCCTCAATCTGGAAGTATGCCTTCGGGTGGAAGCAGACGGGGCAGACCTCGGGGGCCTTCTCGCCAATGTAGATGTGCCCGCAATTGCGGCACTGCCAGCGGTTCTCGCCGATTCTCTCCCAGACTTCGCCGCTTTCCAGGTTGGCGAGAAGCTTGCGGTAGCGTTCCTCGTGGTGCTTCTCGATTGCCGCGACACCCTCGAACTGCTTCGCGATTGCCTCAAATCCCTCCTCGCGCGCCTCCTCGGCAAACTTGCGGTACATCTCGGTCCATTCCTCGTGCTCGCCAGCAGCGGCCGCAAGCAGGTTCGCCGCGGTGTTGCCAATGCCGCCAAGGTGCTTGAACCAAAGCTTCGCATGCTCCTTCTCGTTGCCGGCAGTCTCCTGGAAGAGCTCCGCAATCTGCTCGTATCCCTCCTTCTTGGCCTGGGATGCAAAGTAGTCGTATTTGTTGCGCGCCTGGGACTCGCCGCTGAAGGCATACGCCAGATTCGCCGCAGTCTTGCTTCCGTTCAAATCCATAATTCGTCTTCCTCCTGTTCTTGTGGTTGCATGGACTCCGCGCCGGGATTGTCCCGATGCGACAACAGGAAAAATATACAGGCTTATCTTTATCCGTTTTACATGACTATTACGGAGGAAAAAAGAATGTCACCAAAATTATCAGAGGAACTTCGGCGGCGTTTGGCGGCGCTGGCCGACCGTTTTGAGAATGTTGAGTTTCTACGTGACGACCCGTCCCAGTTCATGCACGGATACACGGAGCAGTCCGACCAGGAGGTGGTCGCATTCCTCTCGGCAAACCTCGCCTTCGGACGACGCACGCAAATCCTCGCGCACATCAGGAAAATCCTTGACGCAATGCATCCGAAATCACCCTCGGAATGGATTCTTGACGGGACGTTCAGGGACTTTTTCCAGGATTCCACGAGGTCATTCTACAGAATCTACTCCCACGGATGCCTGAGGGCCACCTGCGAGACACTCCGCGCAATCCTGCTGGAAGACGGGAGCCTCGGAAGATGCTTCGAAAGACTCCCGAAGAGCAACCCGGGAGACCTTGCCGCCGAAATCGCCGGACTCTTCCCAAAGCGCTGCGAGCCGCTCGTCTGCCACGGGCAGGCAAGCGCAAACAAGCGAATGAATCTCTTCCTCAGATGGATGGCCAGGGACGCGTCACCCGTGGATCTGGGAGTCTGGGGATGGCTCCCGAAAACCTCCCTTGTCATGCCGCTGGATACACATGTCCTGGCGACGGCAAAGGAGTTCGGACTGCTGAAGCCAAATGCGGCCGCGTCGCTTAAGACTGCCCTCGAACTCACCTCCACAATGCGCCAGGTCTTCCCTGACGACCCGCTAAGGGCCGACTTCGCACTCTTCGGATACGGAGTCGAAAAGGATGCGCCAGGGGAGTGACGCGATTGCCCCGTCTCCCCATCAATCTCCCTGGTGGGTGGTATTTTATCCACTGCTGCCTGAACCTCCCTTCGCAGGTCCATATTCCTCGACCCCAAGGGACTCCCCCCCCGTCTGCACGCGCCTACATTCCGCATCTGCCCCATATCAATGAAAAGTTCCGACCTGTCATCTGACGATGCCTTTTTTGGCTGGTGCGCCGTGGCGTTGCTGGCGAGCTTTTTTCTGCCTGTGTCGCTCTTTGGACGTCTTCAGCTCAGCGAGTGCTTCGTCCCCGTGATGGCGTGGCAGTGCTGGCGCCGCCGCCGTGAGCTTGTCCAGGTCTTCATGCGGGAGGCGCTGCCGCTTCTTCTGGCATATCTCTGGATGGGCCTTGCGGTAGTCCTGCATTTCTGCCGCGGCAGCGGCTCGGTCTACGACCTGGCTGTCTTCCTGTATATGGGATTGATATTCTCATTCTTCAGGGTGACAAGGCTGCCGGACCACAAAAAGCTCGCCGCCGCCGGCCTCTCGATTCTCGCCGTGGTCCTTGCCGGGTATCTCCTTGCAAAGCTGGGAATCCTCACCGGCCGCCTGACATACGTGGATGTGCACTTCGGCACTATCTCGACGGAGCTTATGCTCTATACCAGGTACCAGTATCTCTTCACAAACCCGAATCTGCTGGGAGGAGCGTATGTGATTCCGGCACTGATGTGCCTCCCATTCCTGAAGGAACGCTTCGAAAAGGGAGGGGCACGGGCGCTCCTCGTCGCAACGCCGCTCGCCCTCCTGCTCATACTCCCGCTCCTGGCGACTGCATCCAAGATGGCGGTCATGACGTTCGCAGTGCTCGCAGGACTCTGGGGAGCAAGCCCGCTCCTCGCACGCATCGGAGGACGGTGGATGGCGACGGCGCTGGCGGTCGCATTCGGAATGGTCTGCCTGATGACGGTATGGTTCAAGACATACCCGGCATGCCAGAACCCCCCGTGGATCGACTTCGCACACAGGGGAAACTACTCCGTCCACCAGGAAATCTATGGCCGAATCCTGCTTGACGGCGGAATGCAGTCCGCACTCTTCGGACACTCCCCGCGGGAACTCCGCGCACTCTATCCGCGCTACGCGGACAGGGAGAAGATCCAGGCCATCCTCGAACCATACGGATTCCAGGATGAACTGGATAACTTCTGCAACTTCATGGACCCACACAACGAGTATCTCAATACGGCCTCCTTCTTCGGAGTGCCGGCATTGCTGGGAATACTGGCGTTCCTCGTCATGCTGATGGCTCGCGCATTGCACAGGGGATTGCTCCCGGAGGCGCTATTCGTCGCAGGGCTCCTCTTCTGCTTCTTCTGGGAAGACGCAGCCTCGAAGCGCTTCATCTGGGCGGCAGTCGGAATGGCGGCGGCATCCGTCGCGTCATGCGGGGCGGCGACGGGCCACAGGCACATTGCGGCGGGGACGGAGGAGGGCACGGGGCAGGTGGCGTGAGCCTCGAACCCGCCCGGGCACACGGCACGCAGGGGCCCGCTTCTCTTCGCCACGCGGCACGCACTCGACGCCAGCACAGTTATATTTAACTCTTCGATATGAAAAGCAGACGTGACATCTTTACAGGCATCGAACTGGGCAGCGACAAGGTACGCGTTTTGGTCGCCACATTCAAGGAACCCGCATCCGAAAGCGGCGAGGTCGTCGTGCGCGGATATGGCGAGGTCCCGTCACTCAAGGTGCTCAAGGACGAGCCAGTCTCCCCGAACATTGTCTCAGACCAGCTGCTGAAGGCCATGCAGAATGCCTGGAATGCGGCTGGAATCGACGGATATCCCGGCTTCCCGGTGCTGGTGCTCTCGGGAGCATACGTGACGCCGGAGATTCTTCCGGCATCCATCGAACTTGACGAGCGGATGCCCGTCGCCGAGGAGGATTTCGAGGAGGTCATGAGAAGCATCTCCAGGATGGGCGAGGAGCAAATCGCGTCCGGCGGCGAGTCCAAGTCGGTGCTCCCGTGCATCAACCGATGCTTCAGGCTCTCAAACGGACGGGTCGTCTTCAATCCGGTCGGACAGTACACAAAAAAGCTGACAGCGGAGTCTTTCTTCTTCGACCTCGACCATGTGAGGCTGATGCAGGTTGACTCCGCCGTCGGCGACGCGATGCCGCCGGGAACCGAAATCGCGCCTGTCTATGCGCCTGTCGCCCTGGGGTGCGGCATCTGCCCGCCGACGGTTTCCGACGAACCCCAGGGGCTGCTAATCGACCTGGGCGCGGGAATGACTTCGTTCCTGATTCCGACGAGGCAGGGCAGCGTCGTCTGCGACCAGGTTGCCGTCGGCATGGACCATCTCGCCAACGACCTCTCGATTGCCCTCGGTTTCCAGATTGAAACCTCCCGGAAAATCGTGTCGAAGCTGACCGAGCTTCGCTGCACCGTGGAGGCCACCCCCGACGGGGCCGCCCGTCGCGTTGAAATCAGGGAGGACTCCCGCGACAGTGCGCCTAAGCTTGTCAACGCCTCCACAATCGAGGCGATCCTGGATGCTCGCCTGACGGAGCTCTTCCAGGTGGTGAAGGCGCGTGTGGAGGCATGCGACGCACTCAAGTGGATTGGCAACGAGATCAAGCTGACTGGCGTCGGCGCGAATCTTCCCCGGGTCTGCGCTGTCGCGGAGAAAGTCTTCACCAAGAGGCATGTCCAGGTCGGCACGTCATACGGCGTGGCCTCCGACAGCAGGTTCAAGGTCGGGCCGGAACACACGCTTCTCATTGGAAGTATCCGTTACGCATTCAAGGAGAAGAAGCTGGCCGAGTCTCTGAATGCGGGCACGTCAGGCGTCATCGGGATGCTGAAGAATATCATCACACAGATGCGAGGCTAGCACGGTATGGATGGGATGACGGATATTCTTGTTCTCGGAATCGGCACTGCGGGCGCCCGCGCGTGCTACTACCTCAATCAACGCCAGGCACTCGGCAACGCGCAAATCATCGGCATCGATTCGGATGAGGAACACCTCGCCAGCTTGACGCCGCTGGAAACGCTCCCGGTGCCAAAGCCGCCGGCACTGCCCGCCGGAGCACAGGCCACGGCCGCATGCGAGGCACTGGAAAACGGCATCGCCAATGCCCTCGGGAAGACGAGGATGGCCGCAATCGTCACCTGCCTCGGCGGCGATACGGCCGCATTCTACACGCAGGCCGCGCTGCTATGCTGCCAAAAGGCGGGAATCCCAGCCGTCACTTTCGCGGCAATGCCGCACGCATTCGATTCCCAGGAGCAGAAAAACGGCGCCGCACAAACCCTGGATGTCCTCAGGGCACAACACTTCGACGTGGTGACGCTGGAATGCACCAGGCTCGGGACACTCCTCCCCGAATGCTCCTCCGTAGACGCATACCGGCTCGCAGTCCTCTGGCTTGTGGATACGGCAATCGGATATCTGACAATCTTCGCGCAACGCAAGAGGTTCTCCACGGTGACGTCGGAAACCTCCTCCCAGAACCCCTCGCTCGCAATGAAGTTCAATGACATGCCGAGGGGAATCTTCAGCGGCACGCCGCCGACAGTCCACAACCAGGAGGATTTGGATATTCCAACGTGCCTGCGCAGAAATCTTGACCTTCAACAGTAAGTAAATCAGTGGAAAACCCGGCGAACGGCGATGAGGTCGCCGCCCCGGCAAAAAAAGGAAGAGGCAACAAAGAAATGACGACAGCAGAATCCCTGGAAAAACTGGCTGAACTATCACGCAGATATGGGGCGGACCCCGACTATGTCTTCCTGGGAGGCGGAAATACCTCCTTCAAGACGGACGATGAACTCTTCATCAAACCCTCCGGCGTTGCCCTGGCGACAATCCAGCCCGGTCAATTCCTGAAGCTAGACCGCGCCGAGTTGCAGAAGGTCTTCACCGTGGCAAGCCAGGTGTCTCCCGATGCCCGCGAGGAGGTGGTCAAGAATCTCCAGCTCGCCGCCGTCAGGCCCCTGGGCGCCGGACGCCCCTCCGTCGAGGCCCCCGTCCATGAAATCATCTCATACAAGTTCATCGTCCACACACATCCTGCACTGGTGAATGGCCTCACATGCTCGCAGGAGGCCGGCAAGGCCGCGGCAAGGCTCTTCCCGCAGGCGATCTGGCTGGACTACTGCAATCCAGGCAGCACGCTGGCGTATACGGTCAAGGCCGCGCTGGACGAGGCAGTGGCGAAGACCGGCGCCCAGCCACATGTGATCTTCCTCCAGAAACACGGCGTCTTCATCGGCGCCGACACCGCCGATGAGGTGGCGAAAATCTACGCGGACGTGATGGAGACCCTGAAGAAGGCGTATGCCGAGGCGGGGATTGACACGGCAGACGTGGAGCTGGGAACCGCCTCCGACGCGGATGTCGAGGAGACCGCCCCCGTCCTGCGCACGCTTCTCTCGGACGAGTCGGGCGTGCGCCCCGTCGTCCGTTGCGTCGGAAATTCCCAGGCCTTCGGCGGGCCTCTCACCCCCGACCATGTCGTCTACGCAAAGTCCTTTGCCTTCAAGGGCGAGCCGCCGAGGCGGTTGCGGCCTTCAAAAAGCAGCGTGGCTATCTGCCCAAGGTGGTCGAGGTTCCCGGCAGGGCGCTCTTTACGGTCGGAGGCACTCTCAAGGACGCGAAGGCAGTAGCAGTCGCCCTCGGAAATGCCCGCAAGATTGAAAGGCTGGCCGCCGCATTCGGAGGTGTGAACTACATGACCGCCGAGGAGTATTCCTTCATCGAGAACTGGGAGGTCGAGTCGTACAGGCGTTCGGTGGCTGGTGGTGCGAAGGCCACCCGCCTCCAGAACCGCATCTGCGTCGTCACAGGCGGCGCACAGGGCTTCGGTCTTGGCATCGCCCAGTATCTGGCGGGGCAGGGCGGAACCCTAGTCCTGGCGGACATGAATCTCGAGGGGGCAAAGGCGGCCGCCGACGGGCTGAACAAGACCCACGGCGCCGACCGGGCATTCGCGGTCGGAGTCAACGTCTCCGACGAGGCGTCCGTCGAGGCGATGATTTCGGAGATCGTCCGCCAGGTCGGCGGAATCGACCTCTTTGTCAACAACGCGGGAGTCGTCCGTTCCGGCTCGGTGATGGAGCTGTCCCTCAAGGACTTCTCCTTCGTCACCAATATCAACTACATCGGATACTTCCTCTGCTGCAAGCACGCCGCCAAGGTGATGGCGCGACAGATGACTTCCCCAGACAGCCCGTGGACGGATATCGTCCAGGTGAATTCCAAGAGCGGCCTGGAGGGCTCCAACAAGAATGGCGCCTACGCAGGCTCCAAGTTCGGCGGCATCGGCCTGACCCAGTCCTTCGCCAAGGAGCTTGTCACCAGCCATATCAAGGTGAACTCGGTCTGCCCCGGCAACTACCTGGACGGACCGCTCTGGAGCGACCCCGTCCGCGGACTCTTCGTCCAATACCTGAATGCCGGAAAGGTCTCCGGCGCAACATGCGTCGAGGATGTCCGCGAATTCTACATGGCAAAGGTCCCAATGCATCGCGGATGCCTCCCGGATGACGTGGGACGCGCAATCCTATACTGCGTCGAACAGAACTACGAGACCGGACAGGCGATTCCTGTCACAGGCGGACAGAACATGCTCCACGCATAAGACGCAAATACCTGCATTGACGCACATCCGCCGGCCGGAGGAAGCGCGGAACGCCCTGCTTCCCCCCGGCAACGACAGCTCCCAGTCCCCGTATTGCCGATGGATTCCCAGAAGACCCAAGAGAACGAGACCCATGCAACCGAAGGGAAGGTCTCCAGAACCCCCAGCCGCCATGTCAGCTACGTGCTGGCGAGGATGAAGCAGTGGGGCGAGGATTTCCACCGCACAATAGGGGAGGAGTGGGCGAATTTCGGAACACACTTCGCAGGCGCAGTCTTCGGTCTGTTCGCATTGACGTATATGTGCGTCAAAACCGCTGAGACGGGAGACCCGCGAAAGATTGTCAGCGCGGCAATCTACGGCACCTCGCTCCTGGTGCTCTACTCATGCTCCGCACTCTACCACCTGGTCAGACGGTGGAGGGTGAAGTCGGTCCTCCAGGCCTTCGACCACCTCTCAATCTACCTGCTCATCGCAGGAAGCTATACGCCATTCGCACTGGTGACACTCAAGGACTCCCCAATGGGAATATGGGTGCTGGCAACTACATGGATACTGGCAATAATCGGCATCCTCACCGAAACATGCATCCGACCTAGACGGGAATGGCTCGCACTCGTCATTACACTCGCAATGGGATGGGAGGCACTCTTCTTCTTCAAGCCACTGACGAGGCTCCTGGATACCCCGGGGTTCGTCATGCTGCTCGTCGGGGGAGGACTCTATACCGCAGGAGTCCCGTTCTACGCCATGGACAAGACCCCGTATATGCACACTATCTGGCACGCATTCGTCCTGGCAGCATCAATATGCCACTGGGTGGCAATACAATTCTCCGTCTTCTAAAACATAATTCCGCAGGAAAGCGCCCCGTTGTGGCTGCCTGCGCTGTTTTATGTCTCTCCTGGGAAAGGACGGAAGAAAAAAGAGGAGCAACAATGAATAAAATGATTCTTTCCAGGACAGTTCCCGTACGTGCAGTCACGCCCGATGACGGCGGACAGTATTTCTTCGGATACTTCGACAAGTTCCAGTTCAATTCGGACGATACGCTACTCCTGGGAAACCGCATTGATTTCACGGCGCGGCAGCCCCGCTTCGGCGAAAGGAACACTGTCGGAATCATCGACCCGCAGAAATGTACCTTCGAACCATTGGCGCATTCGCTGGCATGGAACTGGCAGCAGGGCTCAATGCTTCAGTGGTTCTCGGACAACGAGGTCATATACAACGATGTCGAGGACGGAGAATACGTCTCCAGAATCCTGGATATACGGAATGGCAGGACGCGCACGCTCTGCCGCCCGATATACTGCCTGACCAGCGACAGAAGGCACGCACTGAGCGTCAATTTTGCCCGGCTTGGACGAGAACGCCCCGGATATGGATATGATGGCCTGGAGGATCCGACCATCGACTACGCACATCCGGACAATGATGGAATCTTCGTCCTCGACATAGAGAGGAACAAGGCGGAACTTGTGATTTCCCTCGACCAGATGGTGCGGGCGTATCCCAGGGAGAATATGCGGGAGACGCCCAGCTGGTTCAATCACCTGCTCTTCAACCCGTCGGGGACACGCTTCGCATTCTTCCATCGATGGCGCAGGTGGAAGGAGAATCGCCGCTCCCATCTCACCCACATGTTCACCGCCAATCTTGATGGATCCGATGTCTATCCACTGAACCTGGAGGATGTCAGCAGCCACTACGCCTGGTTCGACGACCGCAAGCTGGTCAACTTCTCCAATCGATTCAAGCGGGTCAACGGGTGCCGCACAGATGAAATGAACTGGCAGTATTACATCTATACGGACCAGACCGACAAGGTGGAGGCGGTCGCCGAAAATCTTTTTCCAGGCGATGGACATTGCCTGCCCTCCCCAAATGGAGAATGGATGGTCACGGACTCATACCCGTATGACGATCCGGAAGACGCACGACACCTCTATCTCTACAATTTCAACGCAAGGCAAGGATATGAAATCGGGAAGTTCTGGGCGGATCCGTCCTATCCCGTTCCCACAAGGTGTGATCTCCACAGCCGATGGTCCCACAATGGCAGATGCCTCACATTCGATTCAATCCACGAAAAGGACTCATACGGCCACGGAAGAAGAAGGGTCTACCTGGCGTCCGTCAAGTAGGGAGTAGAAAGAAGAGGGGAGAAGGTAGTGCGTGGACACTTTGCAGTGGGCGTCCGTCAAGTAGGGAGTAGAAAGAAGAGGGGAGAAGGTAGTGCGTGGACACTTTGCAGTGGGCGTCCGTCAAGTAGGGAGTAGAAAGAAGAGGGGAGAAGGTAGTGCGTGGACACTTTGCAGTGGGCGTCCGTCAAGTAGGGAGTAGAAAGAAGAGGGGAGAAGGTAGTGCGTGGACACTTTGCAGTGGGCGTCCGTCAAGTAGGGAGTAGAAAGAAGAGGGGAGAAGGTAGTGCGTGGACACTTTGCAGTGGGCGTCCGTCAAGTAGGGAGTAGAAAGAAGAGGGGAGAAGGTAGTGCGTGGACACTTTGCAGTGGGCGTCCGTCAGGCGCGGCGGGTGCCGCGCCGGTAGAGGACAGAGAATGATTATTCATTTGGAATCGCACGGCAGAATTGACGTGCGAGGCGCGCCCGTGCGCGCCAACCACGCACTACCTTCTTCTCCCTACTCTCTACCCTCTACTACTTCATCCCCCCAACAACATATCGTCCCACATCCTGGGTAGTGTATTCCGGGGCGCCTTCCACCTGTATGTCTGGCGTGCGTATTTTATCGTCCAGTGACCTGTCGACCGCCCTTCGGATCAATGCCCCCTCCTCGTTGCATCCGAAGTGTTCAAAGAGCATTGCCACCGAAAGGATTTGTGCCAGGGGATTTGCGATATTCCTCCCTGCGGCCTCGGGCCATGATCCATGGATTGGCTCGAAAACTGGCGTGCCTTCCCCGACGGATGCCGAAGGCAGCAGCCCCATGGAGCCGCTGATTACCGACCCTTCGTCCGTCAGGATGTCACCAAAGGTATTTTCCGTGACCATCACATCGAAGAATGTGGGCTGTTGTATCATCTTCATCGAGGCGTTGTCGACATACATGAAGTCCGTCTCCACATCTGGATGCATTGCCGCCATCTCCTTTGCGACCTTTCTCCAGAGCCGGCTGCTTGCAAGGACATTCGCCTTGTCAACGACAGTCACATGCCTCCTGCGCCTCAGGGCGTATTCGTATGCGACCTTTAGTATCCTCTCTATCTCGTTACGATGGTAGATGTTCACATCATACGCCATCTCGTCGTCCTGGTATTTTTCACCAAAATACATCCCGCCTGTGAGTTCGCGGATGCAGATGAAGTCTGCACCCCTGACAAGCCCCTCCTTCAACGGCGACTTGTGAAGAAGACTGGCGAATGCCTTCACGCATGGCGAGCAACCCCTGCTCCGGACGCACCCTCGAATCGGGATCGTTGTCATATTTCGGATCTCCCACAGCAGAAAAGAGGACCGCAGTGGAATGACGGCATATCTCGTATGTCTCGTCGGGAAAGGGATTGCCAACCATGTCAATTGCGGCCGCGCCACAAGGAGCATGCTCAAAGGAGACTGAATGGCCAAAACGGCTGCAGACTGCCCTCATCGCCTCAACGCCCCAGACGGATATCTCGGGACCAATTCCATCACCCGCCAAAACTGCAATCCTGAAGTCCATAAAAAACGCCCCTAGAAAACTGCCTCCTCCCCGCGCGACTTCTCCCACTCCTCCACAAGGTGACGGGAGGCGAGAAGGTAGTCGATGTCGTCAAGCCCATTCAGGAAACAATGCTTCTTGAAGGGATTGATGTCAAAATGCTCCCGGAGACCGGTGCCGACGACCGAAATCGTCTCCTCGGGAAGATTGATCTCCACCTCGGTCTCGGGCTTGTCAAGGATTGCCTCCACAAGTTCCCTCTGGAAGGAGTCGCTTACGGTTACGGGCAATACGAAATTGTTGAGGTCGTTCTGCTTGTGTATGTCCGCAAAGGATGGCGCCACGACTGCACGAAAGCCATATCCCGCCAATGCCCAGGCAGCGTGCTCGCGGCTGGAGCCAGAACCAAAATTGCGGCCGACGACAAGCACCTCGCCGGAATAACGCGGGTTGTTCAGGACAAACGATGGATTTGGGGTGCCGTCAGAAGAAAAACGCAGGTCCTGGAAGAGATGCGCGCCAAAGAATCCCTCGTCCCTGGTCGTCTCCTTCAAATATCTTGCAGGGATTATCTGGTCGGTGTCAATGTTGTCGTTGGGCAGAGGAACGCATCTGCTGCGGAGTATCTCGAATTTCTGCTTCATCGCAAATTGCTCGCTTGGGAAAATGGTGGTTATGGCTGCCTAAGGAAGGAATTCCCTCGGATCGGCAATTACGCCCTTGACTGCGGCGGCAGCGGCCGTAAGGGGACTGGCCAGAATCGTCCGGGAACCCGGCCCCTGGCGGCCGACAAAGTTCCTGTTGCTCGTGGAAACACAGAGCTTGCCGGCTGGAACCCGATCCTCGTTCATCCCGAGACATGCGGAACACCCAGGCTGACGAAGCTCAAAGCCTGCTTCCTCCAATTCGCGGACAATTCCCTCCTCCTCAAGGCGACGACGAACCTCCCAGGAACCTGGAACAAGCCACACGACGACACCGGGGGCACGGCGGCGGCTGCGGACTATCGAGGCAAACTCGCGGAAGTCCTCAACCCTGCCATTGGTGCAGGCGCCGACAAAGACATAGTCTACACGCTTGCCAAGAAGTCTCTCCCCCGGGGTGAAGCCCATGTATTCCAACGCATCCCTGAAGGCGGGGGAACTCCCCTCCGGGACCACCCCGTCAATCCCAATCCCCATGCCTGGATTTGTCCCGTAGGTGACCATCGGCGGAATCTCCGATGCGTCAAAGCTTGTCTCCTTGTCAAAATGGGCATCCTCATCGGAGCGGAGGGTTCTCCAGAAGGCGACCTTCCTCTCCCACTCGCCGCCCTTGGGGGCGTCTGGAGCCCCCTTAAGGTATGCGAAGGTCTTCTCGTCCGGCGCAATGATTCCTCCCCTGGCTCCCATTTCAATGCTTAAGTTGCAGAGGGTGAGGCGTCCCTCCAGGGAAAGCCCGCGCACGGCGGAACCCGAATACTCGATGAAATGGCCGGTCGCCCCGCCAGTCCCAAGCCTTGAGATGATGTAAAGCGCCATGTCCTTGGCGCTCACACCCCTGCCTAATGCGCCCTCGACCTGAATCCGCATGGTCTTCGGACGCGACTGGAGAATGCAGCCGCTTGCAAGGACCATCTCCACTTCACTCGTGCCAATCCCAAAGGCGACACAGCCCATCGCGCCATGCGTCGATGTATGGGAGTCGCCGCAGACCACGGTCATCCCAGGCAGGGTCAGGCCACGCTCGGGACCTACTACGTGCACTATCCCACTCCTGGAATCCATGACCCCGAAGTGAAGAAGGCCAAAGTCGGATGCATTCCTCTTCAATGCCTCCACCTGACGAAACGCCACCGGGTCGGAAATGCCACACTCCTGACGACAAGTCGGTATGTTGTGGTCAGGCATGCAGACAACACGCGAAGGACGAAATACACCCGGGCCACGAAGACGCAACCCCTCGAAAGCCTGGGGACTGGTGACCTCGTGGCAGTAAAGACGGTCGATGTAAAGCTGGTCGGAACCACCGGCAACTCTCTGCACGACATGGGAATCCCAAATCTTATCAAAAAGAGTCCTCGACATGACTTGACAAATCCTCCGGCATCAGTTCCTGAACTTGTTGATCGCATCCAAGTAGGCCTCGACCGACGCGGCTATTATGTCGGTATGGGCCCCAAAGCCATAGTATATGCCACCATTGTACTCCAACTGGATGTGAACCTTGCCAATGTCGTCGCTGCCCTTGCTTATCGCCTGGACGGTGAACTCCTTCATCACCATCGGACGGTTGATGATCTTCTTCAAGGCGCAGATGGCGGCATCGACGGGGCCGGTTCCGGAGGAGGCAGCCTCAAAGTGCTCGCCCGAAATATTCAGCCCAATGCTCGCAACGGGGTGAACCCCAACCCCACTGACAACCTGGAGGTAGTCGATGGTGATGTGGCGCCCCTGGTTCCTGTGGCTTCCGGCAAGTATCAACAGGTCGTCGTCGTTGATGTCCTTCTTCTTGTCGGCCAACGCCAAAAACTGCGCGTAGACAGTGTCCAGCTTCTCCTTGTCCAAATCCACGCCAAGGGTCTGCAGACGGTGCTTCAGCGCTGCACGGCCGCTTCTGGCCGTCAGGACAATCGAGTTGTCGTCCAGCCCTATCTCCTTCGGGTCGATGATTTCGTATGTCTGGGCATTCTTCAGGACTCCGTCCTGGTGGATTCCCGACGAGTGGGCGAATGCATTCCTGCCTACAATCGCCTTGTTGGGCTGGACGGGCATGTTCATCAGGTTGGATACCATGCGGCTCGTGGCGCATATCTTGGTCGTGTTGATGTTGATGTCAAGGGGAATGTCCTTGCGGCACTTGATGATCATCGCAATCTCCTCCAGCGAGGTATTGCCGGCACGCTCCCCTATTCCGTTCACCGTAACCTCAACCTGGCGGGCACCGTTCAAGATGCCGGAAAGGGTGTTCGCCGTAGCCATGCCGAGGTCATTGTGGCAGTGGGTCGATATGATGACATTCTCTATGCCCGAAACATGGTCGGCCAAATATTTGATTTTGGAGCCGAATTCATCGGGAAGGCAGTATCCCGTCGTGTCCGGTATGTTGACGACTGTCGCACCTGCCTTGATGGCGGCCTCGATTACACGGGCCAGATACTCGTTCTCCGTCCGACCGGCATCCTCGGCGTAAAACTCCACATCCTCCACATACTTCTTCGCATGCCTCACGGCGAATACCGCACGCTCTATAATCTCCTCGCGAGTCGAATTGAACTTGTACTTGATGTGGTAGTCGCTCGTCCCAATGCCGGTGTGGATGCGCTTCCGCTTCGCATACTTCAAGGCGTCAGCCGCAACGTCAATGTCCTTCTCTATCGCACGGGTCAAGGCGCAAATGGTCGGCCATGTAACCGACTTGGATATCTCCTCAACCGAAATGAAGTCGCCAGGACTTGAAACGGGGAAACCCGCCTCAATCACGTCCACACCCAATGCCTCCAGCTGCTTCGCCAGTTGAATCTTCTCAACTGTATTCAGCTGACAGCCAGGAACCTGCTCGCCATCACGCAGGGTGGTGTCGAAAAAGTAAAGCCTGTCACTCATAGCATAGACTCCTCTTCAAAAATGAATCCTGTTGGTTAACCGATGAAACATAATCCTCATGCGACCAACGACAGGGATAGGACACGTACACAAAAAGAGCCTCCCGGTCTATGGCCGAACAAAACCTAACGCGGGGGGCTCTCTGCCTATCTCAACGACACTGCGCCGAAAAAAGAAATCAGCCTCCCGCAGGTCTAAGGACCAGCGTAAGAAGACTGACTAGGTTGAATCTCTTGGAAATCAACATGATGAATACTCTCCCTCTCAGGGAAATCAACGTAATGTAAGTAGCACACAGGAATTTGCAAGATGCCGCGCGGGCGCGCCCAAGCGCGCCATCCACGCATGTTTTCGTGTCCATTCGTGGTTCTCCCTCTTCACCCTTCTTCGTGCTTTTCGTGCTTTTCGTGTTTTTCGTGGTTCAGACACTGCCTGGACTACGTTTTTGCATATTCGTGTCCATTCGTGTCCATTCGTGGTTCTCCCTCTTCCCTGCTAATCTTTGTGGGACGCGGTAAATTATTCCTCCTGCCGCGCCTGGCCA
>URJM01000016.1 GCA_900548225.1 uncultured bacterium | reverse complement strand
CCGCCGTCAGCGTCAAGCGAAAGCTTCCGTTCCACGAGGTCGTCTTCTTCGACAATCTCATGGTGGATCTTCTTGACCAGGAGTCGGCGCTATGCGACGTGACGCTCGTCCGTGGGCTCCGCAATGGCTACGACCTCGACTATGAAATGAGCCAGCAGTGCTTCATGCAGGCGATGAGGCCCCAGACCCACTCGGTCTACATCCCCTGCGACAAGGCACTGGAGCATATCTCCTCCTCCGCGCTCAGGGGGCTCCAGCTTTTCGATTGCCATGGACGGGACGAGATTTATTTTCCGCACACCTACGACTACTTCTACAAGCCAATAGAGGAGTTGTTTAAGTAAGATGCTCTCCTGCAATGGCTTGAGAGTATGGTTCCCCATTCGGCGCGGAGTTTTCGCCAGGGTCTGCGGGCATGTCCGCGCCGTGGATGGAGTCTCTCTTGAGATTCCATGCGGCCGCACCCTGGGGCTGGTCGGCGAGTCCGGGTGTGGCAAGACCACCCTTGGTCGTGCCTTTGTCGGGCTCGAAACGCCCACTGGCGGCACGGTGGAGTTCAATGGAAGGCCCCTGGCCGAACTCAAGGGGGCGGAAAAAAGGTCCGCCCGAAGAAACCTCCAGATGATCTTCCAGGATCCATTCGCATCGCTGGATCCTCGGATGAGCGCCATGGAGCTGGTGACAGAAGGCCTTGAGACCCACGGGCTCTACAAGGACGGGGAGTCCCGGCAGGATGCGGCCGCAAGGCTTATGCGCGAAGTTGGGCTGGAACCTGAAACGATGTTCAGGTATCCCCACGAATTTTCCGGGGGGCAGCGCCAGAGGATTTCAATCGCGCGGGCAATCTCCCTGGAACCCGAGTATATCGTCTGCGACGAGCCGGTGTCCGCGTTGGACGTATCCGTCCAGGCGCAGGTAATCCGTCTCCTTGCCGAGCTCCGCGATCGTCACGGGCTCTCATATCTCTTCATTTCGCATGACCTTAGCGTTGTGAGGCTTATTGCCCAGGAGGTTGCGGTCATGTATCTTGGGAGGGTTGTTGAGCAGGGCGATGCGCGCGACGTCCTGACCAATCCCGTGCATCCGTATACCCGTGCGCTGGTTTCCGCCATTCCCGTGCCGGGAGTCTCAGACCGCACGAAGCGTATTCTTCTCGAAGGCGAAATCCCGTCCCCCGCGAATCCTCCTTCGGGGTGCCCGTTCCATACAAGATGCCCTTATGCAACCCCGTTGTGCGCAGAAAGATGCCCGGCTCTCACGGAGTGTGCGCCCGGTAGAAAGGCCGCATGCCATCTTGTGACCCGTGGAAGGGAATGAACTGGAGAGCCTGGCAGGGTTGCTTCCCAGAGGGGAAGACGGGATGCCCGCCTTCGCTGAAACTGCGGCGCGGTCAGCCGCCTGGCGGATGGAGGAATTGCCGGGAGCCGGAAGCATTGCGTCCCAACTCCTTCCTATTGTGCCAGCAGGTCCGCCACAGGTGCGGTGTATTCAAACAGGACATATCCTTCCAGCCCGGCGGACCGCACTGCCTGTATCTGTCGTTGCAGTTCCTGTCTTGAGAGATTGTGGACAGTCACCCCCAGTCCGGGGTAGATTTTCGCGGCGAGGCTTCCTGCGAGGGCGCGCTGCCGTCCGATATCCCCTTGTAGCATAGCCGCCGATGGGCGGTAGTCCATTGGGCAGACGAAGTCGACTATGCCCTTTTGCAGCCAGTCCAGCCAGTCCTGCCCGACATTTGTCCGTGCGGTATTGAGGTCTGGATAGACGGCGGCGGAGACCTTGATCTTTGGTCTTGCGCGCCTTGCGGCGTTTGACAATTCCTGGGCGAGCTGGGTGATTTGCCGGATTCGGAATGCCTCCCAGCTTGCCTTTTCCTGGGATGGTTCCCTGGTGCACTGTGGCCAGTCCGCGAGCGGATGGTTCACATATCTTGCAAATGCGGCGCGGCATCGGTCGCAGTAGCATCCCGTGCTTCCCTCGAAGCGCAGCATGTCAAGCTGTATTCCGGCCAGGTCGTATTTTCTGACAATTTCGGTCACCATCTGCACCATGAGCAGGCGGTTTTCGCGTTGCGTCGGGCAGAGCCATGGGATGACGGTGCCGTTTGACTTCCTTTGGAGGCGTCCTTCGCTCTCCCACTGTTTCAGGGTTGCGGGCGGCGCGTCCGCGACTCCGAGGACATGCGCCCATGCGTGCACCTGGATTCCGAGATTTGTGGCGGCGGCGACGCATTCCGCGACGGAATCGTCGGCCTTTCCGTCAAGCCTCTGCCGCGTATAGGCGGATGGCCATGCGGTTGCGTATGGTGCGAGGAAGTGCGGGAAGACTGCGTTGTATCGTACAAGCTTCAGTCGTCTGAGCGTCTTTCCCCAGCCTTCGTTGCGGATTCCCCTTGGGGAGCGCATCCAGACTCCGCGGAATTCGTTTCCTCCGACAATTGCGACGGGGGATTCCTTTGCGGGCATCGATTCGTCCGCGAGGGCTCCGTTTGCCGCCAGGACTGAAGAGAATACGCCCGGGTAGTCCTCGGTTTTCGCGCGTTCGATGGCCCGTGCCAGGTGCATGCGTGCCGTGAGATGTTCTCCTGCCCCTGCGTTTGCAATTGCGAAGCGTGTGCGCTTTACGAGGGTTGCGGCGGCATTTCTCCGGAGTCCCGGCGCCTGGTCCTCCAGGAATGCGGCCAGGACGGGGATTGAGTGTTCCTCGTCCTGCTTTTGGTAGACATAGGTCATCCAGAACCCGGATGGGGACTGTATGATTGCCGGGTATTGGGTCTGGCGTCCTGCCGCGTCAATCCACCATGCGCGGTACTTCAGTCCTTCTGCGGGTCGTGATGAGACCGCCATCAGCGCCTGGACGCTTTGTTTGAAGAAGGCGCCTCCCTGGGTGCGGATTCCGGATATTCCGTGGCTTAGCGACGCCGTCCGCAGGAATTTTCCCGCAGGCAGTTGCATTGTGTTTGAGAGTCGTGCCGGGATCGAATAGAATGCGGCGACCCGTCCTCCCTGCCGCACGTATGCGCAGAGCTGGTTTATTCCGTTTTCGCCGAGGAAATCCCCGAAGGGCAGGGCGATGCAGCCGTAGTATTTCAGTGCGGAGAGCGAGAGGTCCGGCTCGTCAACCACTGCGGGGAGGATTCCTCCGTTGACAAGTGACTCGCCGAGATTTCTGGCGTGCCGGAGGGATTCGTTTCTCTGCGCGTCGGTCGAGCCGGGGGAGCCTGCGCCCCGGACAAGTGCCAGGGAGCAATTGGCGTCTAGCAGCTCTATGGACGCAAGCTGTATCGCGAATTGTCCGGACGCGCCCCTCCATGCGGAAATCCTAATGGTGTCGCATCGTTTCCAGGATGGTGTGCGTTGTGACTCTGGTGAAAACGATGCCTTTGAGATGACGACCTCCTCCCAGAGTCCGTTTGTTCTGGGGGTGAGTTCGGCGCGGTGCCAAACGCCATCGGTTTTCAGGTATATGTCCAGCTGGCTGGCCAGGTCTGCGTTTTGTGCGCGTATTCTCAGCCTGATGCCGGCGGAGTGGCTCAAGTCTTCGGTGATTGGCAGATCCCAGCAGGCGCGTTTCGAGCCATCCTGGCGAAAACGGGTCGAGAGCTCCAGGACCCCGCTCTTGCCGTGGTAGATTGCCTGGGTGCCTGTGTCCCCCGATGGGATGACATGCCCTGACAATCGGGCAAGGTCAAGTTCGCCAGCACCTAGCAGCCGCGCAAGAAGGAAGAGGAAGAATATTGCCGCATATCTACGCATAGACACAGAATATACCCCTTAGGTGCTGAACACGCCGTGAGATACGCCAGGGAAAACGTGGATTGGCCTGCGTAGGAACAAAGGACGCCACGGCGGCATGCCGGGCAGAGCCAAAGGGCGTTGTGACGGCCGGGCGGTTCCCGGAAGGACAAGGCCGTGGATATGTCAAGCCGCCATGTCCTTTTTTGGCGGCGGCTTCGCGCGCGCACGCGTGCGTGGCCAATGGAGGGCGGGTACAATTTTGGGGCGGGCGGTTGGGATATATACTTTCCCCCCAACCGCCCGCCCCAAAATACGCCCCGTCCGCAGTTTTTCAAGCTAACGGCATGTTAGTCATCAAAGTCATTGGGCTGTGGATGTTATTGACGGCGGTCAATTGTCGTTCCTAGTGCGGCAGGGCTGTGCGTTGCCTTTTTGCCTGGCGTCATGCAGGCATCAAGAAGGGGATGCACTTCGGGTAGTGTTTCCCTGTGTGCATCCCCTTGTGTTTAAGCAGGTTAGAATTTAGTTGAGAAAGCCAGTGAGAAATTGCGTCCTGGTTCCTGGTATGCCAGGTTTCTGGTGGTAGAGAGGTAGTTTGTGTAGCATGTATTGAAGAGATTTGCGGCGGTGAAAGTGACAGCGCTGTCCATTTCCCAGAGTTTGAATTCGTATCCAGCCCTGAGGTTCATGGTTGCCCAGCGTCTTGATGACTGGACTCCCTTTGGGGTATGCCTTTGTCCTCCTGCGGCTTCTGCCTCGACTGCGATCCAGAGTCCGTTGTTCCATTTGGAGCGGAGTCCGGCCAGTCCATTGACCGGCGGGTTGTAGCGCAGGTATGTTCGCTTTCGTTTTCTCCTTCCATCCATGCGACCGCGCCGTATGCCGTGAGTTCATTGGTGAGCCTGTATTCGCCATCGAATTCGATGCCCTTGATGACTGCCCTTGCGACATTGCTCATGCGTTCGTTGTAGTATTTCACGCCTCCGATAGTGACCGGGTTGCCGTACGCCTTTGCCTCGATGAGGTCGTGGAGTTGGTTGTAGAAGAGCGCCATGTTTGCGCGTGCCTTTTCGCCTTCGTAGTGGAGTCCGTATTCGACATACCACGAGACCTCCGGGTCAAGTGACGGGTCGCCCCACGTTGCCGTGCCCGCGGTTGCATTGAGCTGGATGTACTTGTAGCGGTCCATCAGGTCGGCGGTGCGGTATCCCCTTGCGCCGATGAGCGTCATGGACCACTCGTCCGCGAAGTCCCATGTGAGTCCGGCATGTCCGCTCCATGCCCAGTTGCTGGAGGTCAGCCGTTTTCTGACGAGAGTCTTCTTTCCATTCGCGATATTCGTCGCATACAGCTTTGCGCTCTTGGACCAGTTGTAGTCGGTTCTCAGGCCCAGGTTCAGCGTCCAGTCCTCGGCGATTGCCCAGTCGTATTCCGCATAGACGCCTGCGTTGTTCTGGACGGAGTCGGAGAGCGGGTCGTCCCATGCGGAGAGTGGTCCGAGTCTTGGGTGTATGATTTTCTTGAGTCTGCTGCCGGTGTAGCTCCAGCGCCAGTAGTCTGCGCCGATTGTCAGGTTGTGTCCATCCGCCAATTCGATGTGGTTTTCCTGGCGTGCCGAGAGTGTGCGGTGAGTCGCGTTTGGCGCGACCAGGACCTGTTGCGGGCCAGAGGCGACCTTGTTGAATCGGTCGATGCGGACATGGCGTTCGATGATGCCGAATCCCAACTCGAATGTGGACTTCTTCCAGACGTCTCCATCGGGTGCGAGGGTATGCTTCAGCGCAAAGTCCTCGAGAGTCGTCCTCGGATAGACGACCCGTTGTGAGATTGCTGGCAGGTTTGACGCTCCGGGGAGTCCGACGTCCTTTGCGCGGTAGCGGCTGTACTTGAACTCCGTGACATTCCAGTCGTTCCACTTGTAGCCCAGCTTCAGAGTGCTCTGGGCGTCGTCGAAGAAGCTGTTCTTCACCTCGTCATGTGCGCCGTCCTTGTATGAGTTGCCGCTGCGCATGCCTCCGGAGAGATATGCCCAGAAATCCTCCTGTGAATAGGACGTCCATGCGTGGACTCCGTATCCGTCGCCGTTTGTGGTGCCGGAGAAGGTTGTGCCGCCGTGGAACTCGGGGGAATCGGTGAAATCCGCCCCCTTCGTGATGACGTTCACGACGCCGCCAATCGACCCGCTGCCGTAGAGCTGGCTGATCGGCCCCTTCAGGACCTCGACGCGCTCGACCTCCATGGGGAGGACAAGTCCAAACTGGGCGGCGACATCCGTTGCGGTGATGATGCGCTGCCCGTCCAGGAGGAAGACGAGGCGCCCCCTGTCCAATCCGCGGATATTGACTTCTCCGCCCCAACGTCCGTCATGGGAGACATTTACACCAGGGAGTCGGCTTGTGGCGTCGGAGAGGGAGAGGGGCTGGAGTTCCTGGAACTCGCGCTCTTCCATCACGGAGACGCCACCCGGGGTCTGGGAGACGAGCTGTGGAACGCCGCGGGCAGTCACAATCACAGGGGACAGGACAATTGTAGGCTCGGGGGAGGGCTCAACGAGGGAGACGGCCTCCGGGGGCGCACCCTTGTCCTCGACGACTGCTTCCTGTGCAAAAAGACCCAATGGCATTGCCGCCATCAGAGAACCGAGGAGAATTCTTGAGAGTTTCATGGGTGAATTGTCTATGGTTGTCGTTTGTTGTCTTGAATTGTTTAAATCTTTCCGGATGTCGAATTATCCTGGGAGGGCAGTTCTGGCGTCTGTCCTGATGTGGAGCATGTCGTTTTCCGGGTCTACTTTGTCAAGTATGTAGTTTTTGCCGTCACTCCCGGGAGCATTCCGAGTTTTCCTGCGAGAGCTCCGAGCTGGTCTGTGTTTCCCTCGAGGATGAGGGAAATCAGATTTGCCCCGAAGTCGCGGAATGGCACACCCATTCGTCCTCGCATGAGTTCCTGGAAGTCGCTCAGCAGTCGGTTCACCTCCGCCACGACCTCACGGTTTTCGATCCAGATTGCGATAACAGCGACACGTTTTGTCATTTTTTTGTGGGTGTGGGGTTGGTTTCGTGTAGTGAGCGGTCTTCCCTGCGCGTCGTGGAGGGGGTGGGTATGAACGCAAAAAAGCCCGCAGCTCCCTTTTGGGGAAATGCGGGCTGTGAATCGAGGTTCCTGAATGCGTATGCAGGCCGTCTCCATCCTTGTCGCACCGTGATGCGGACGCGGACGCCTTTGCCTTGAGCTCTTTCAGGATTCGTCTATTGGATTCGTCCGCCCGCTGACTCAGGTTTCACCCCTTGTCGTAAGGTAACTGATGCCTTTTTTGAAAATCCTGGGCTCCTCAACCAGGCTCAAACTGGTGACCTCCTGGGCCACAACCAGGCGCTCTATCGACTGAGCTATGAGGAGCATTGTGGAAAACGGGCATACTTTAACACAGTGTCTGCGGTTTTCAAGTCACCCTGCGCTGTCATTTGAGCAATGGTTTTTTGGGCGGGCGTTGGGATTCCTTCCCGTGGGGGTGATTGTCGGCGCACGGACGTAGGTGCGTTATATTTCTTCCTTTCGCCCAGTCGCCGACATCCCGGATGATTTTTTTCGCGGGGTGTCGTGCGTTTTTCCCCTCCTCGTTTCATCCACCATCCTACAGAAGCAGCCATGTCTCCTCTAGAAACCTGTTTAGCCTTCGCGGTCGCGATAGTCGCCGTCATCATCAACGGCATTCCGCAGTTGCTTTACGCCCACACCCGTGGTTTTGCGTTGAAGCCTGCGGGTTTTGCATATTTCGTGGGTTCGTTGGGCAACATCCTGACCGGTTCCGTCACCCCGATTTCCGCCCAGGCCGAGACCATCACCGTGGCGAGTGTCCGCAAGAACCTCCGCAACAACGTCAGTGCGATTGTTCTGGCCGCCGTCATCATGATTGTCCTTGGGTTGTGTGGCGGAGTCACCAAGATTTCCGACTTTGCCGGCAAGACAGTCATTTTTGGCATGATGGCGGGTGTCGGCCTGATTTTGGCGGACGTTGCGTGGGAGATGTACGGTGTTGAGAAGCGGATCACCCTGGTTTCGATCATTTCCGCGTTTGCCGCGCTTGTCATTTTCCGGGGCAGCCCCAACAAACTCGTGTGGATGATATTCTTCTCCGTCACGATTTCGACCCTTGACTTCCTGTTCCTCCAGCGTCGTCGTGTAGACATGAAGGAGATGATCGATGAGGGTCGCGAGGTTCTTCCGATCAGCACCGAGTGGCGTTTCTGGAAGAAGGAGTACTGGTCTGACTTCAAGTTCATCAAGCCGACCATCAACCTCACCGTCATTCTGAGCACCCTGAGCATTGTCATGCTCAACATTGGCGCCAACATTTCCTTTGGCGGAATCACCGCGTCATTGGCGAGGACCGAGCAGAACTTCGACCACCTGTCGATCATCAACTCCCTGGCGGACTTCCCGAGCGCCCTCTTCGGCGGCCCGCCCATTGAGGCAATCATCTCCGGCACCGCGACGGCTCCTGCGCCTGTGGCCTGCGGAATCGTCTTCATGGCAGTGATGGGCATCATCATCCTTCTTGGCTTCGTGGGTCGTCTTGGCAAATATCTGCCTTCCCAGAGCATTGCGGGCTTCCTCTTCATCATCGGCCTGCTCATCACCTTCATTCCGAACCTTCAGAGCGTCGCGGCCTCCGAGGAGCCGAAGGACAGCGTCTGCGGCTATGTTGCGCTTGGCATCACCGCCTGGTCCAAGAATCCCTTCCTGGGGATGGTGGCCGGCGTCGTCGTCAGGTATTGCTCAGCCTATATCGGGCTGTAGTCCCGGCTTCAGTCGACACTTAAGGAACAAGAGGCGGCCCGCCAATCCAGTGGGCCGCCATTTGCCGCAGAGGAAAGAACATGCCCTGGAATCCCACATACACAGTCCATCTGGCCCCTGGATGCGACCCCGTCCTACAACTTCGTGACCTTGGGGGCGGCTTTTGCATCTACTCCTTTGACATGACAGGCGAGACCGCCTGGAACCTGGCCGCGTCCGCCAGCCTTGCCGAGAAGCTGAAGCCCTACCAATTTGACGGCATCGTGACAGTCCAGACGAAATCCAGCGGGTTGGCCCAGGCCCTTACGACCCGTCTTGGGATGGACAGATACCTTGAGATCCGCAAGAGCAGCAAGCCCTTCATGGTGGAGCCTGCGGGTGTCAGCGTCGAGTCGATTACCACCCATGCCAAGCAGGAGCTTTGGATTGGCAAGGAGAAGTACCTTCCGTTCGTCGGCAAGAAGCTCTGCTTCCTTGACGACGTAGTCTCCACTGGCGGCACAATCCACGCGATGCTTGAGCTCTGCAAGCAGACCGGCCTTGAGATCAGCGTGGTGGCCTGTGCCCTTACCGAAGGCACCCGTCACACTGAATACCAGGGCATACCGATTGTCTCGCTGGATCACATACCGCTTCCTGGCAGATCCTAGCCCAGGCGGCGCGTTTTTATTCCAACCGTCCCATCACAATACCCCCAGGGAAGAAGAACCATGCAACCTCCGATGATGTGGCTGGACTGGCTGATTGTCGTCATTCCACTTGCAGCGATAGTATTCATAGGCTTCTTTGCGGAGCACTACGTCCGCAATGTCTCCGACTTCCTTGCGGCGGGGCGTCGCGCGGGGCGGTATCTATTGGCTGTCGCGGACGGGACTGCCGGCATGGGCCTCATCTCGGTAGTTGCGATCTTCGAGCAGAAGTACCGTGCGGGCTACGGCCTTGACTTCTGGAACAACCTGTCGTTGCTCGTGGGGCTTGCGATGACCCTCACGGGCTTTGTCACATACCGGTTCCGTGAGACCCGTGCCATGACGATGCCGGAGTTTTTCCAGCGTCGCTACAGCCGTGGCTTCCGCATCCTTGCCGGCATCCTTGCATTTGTTTCCGGCCTCATCAACTACGCGCTCTTCCCCGCGGTGGGCGCCCGTTTTCTCATCTACTACTGTGGGCTTCCCCTCAGCCTGAACATCTTCGGCCTCCAGGTTTCGTCATACGGGTTGATCATGGCCGTCGCGTTGCTTGTGGCGCTGGCGATCGTCCTGGCCGGCGGCCAGATGACGACGATGATCACTGACTGCTGCCAGGGCATCTTTGCGTATTTCGGGTATGCCGTAATCACAATCACCCTTCTTTACATCTTCTCCGCCAACGACATGCGCGAGGCCGTCCTGTCCCGTTGCGACGGTGAGAGCTTTTTCAATCCCTTCAACATCGGGAGTCTGTCCGACTTCAACATCTTCTATGTGATCATCGGCATGATATCGATGGTCTATGCCCGCAACGCGTGGCTTGGCAGCCAGGGCTACATGACCAGCGCCACCAGCCCCCACGAGCAGAAGATGGCCGGCGTCCTCAGCTCCTGGCGTGTTGGCTTCATCAACATTGCGTTGATGCTTCTCGTCATAGGCGCCTACACCTACATGAACAGCCCGAAGTGGCGTCACAAGGCCGAAATCGTCCAGGCCGAGTTGGAGATGCGGACTTCGGAGGAGTTCAAGATCAATGAGTTGAACGCCCAGTTGGCTCAATTCGACATCGATTCCCCCGAGTATGAGAGGGTAAGCCAGGAGCTTTTCAAGGCCGAGGGCGTCTCCCGCACCATAAGCACCCAGATGCTGGTGCCTGTCGCCCTGCGCAACATCCTTCCCATCGGAGTCACCGGAATCTTCTGCGCACTGATGATTTTCCTGATGGTCTCGACGGACACCACCTACCTCCACAGCTGGGGGACGATCCTCATCCAGGACGTCCTTCTTCCCATTCGCAACAAGCCCATCAAGCCGGGCACCCAGATACTGCTTCTGCGCCTCTCGATCTTCGGGATCGCGGTGTTCTCGTGGTTCTTCAGCTTCTTCTTCAGGCAGGGGGACTTCATCCTCCAGTACATGGCCTTGACGGGCACGATCTTCCTGGCCGGCGCCGGCTCCTGCATCATCGGAGGCCTCTACTGGAAGCGCGGGACGACCGCGGGCGCATACACGGCGATGATAGTCGGCTGCTTCTTCGCAGTCCTGGGCGGCTATCTGAGCCAGAACTGGGGGACCTCCGTCCATCCATGGCTCAGCGCCAGCTTCCCGGAGTTCCTGGAGGGTTTCAGGCAGACCCTTGAGAGCGTCGGCAACGCCCTCCCAATCGTCCAGTGGAATACCGACCCAGTGGAATTCGCAAGAAAATTCCCGATCACGGGGCAGGAAATCTACTTCATCGGAATCGTCTTCTCGGTGCTGGGCTACGTGCTCGTCTCCCTGCTGACCTACAAGAAGCCCTTCGACCTGGACAGGATGCTCCATCGCGGCGAATACAACCTGGAGCACTTCGTCGCAAGGTCCGCCCGGGAATCCAAGGAGGGGTTCTCGTGGGCGAAGATCGCGGGCATCAACGAGGAATACTCCAAGGGCGACAGAATCCTGGCGTACTCTGTCCTCATCTGGACAGGCTACTCCTTCCTCGTCTTCCTCGTCCAGCTCTTCTGGAACCTGGTTCCCGCCTGGCGCTGGTCCGAGGATACCTGGGTCAACTTCTTCCTCTACTACACATTGCCGCTCTCCCTGCTCGTCGGCGTCGTGACCACGGTCTGGTTCACAATCGGCTCCGTCAGAGATCTCATGAGGCTCTTCTTCGTGCTTAAGGAAAACTACGAGAAGGGAGTGCCCTCCGACGACTCGGACAATGGACAGATCCTGACAAAGTAGACAACGCCCTTCACTTTTTGCAATGAGCGCCCTGCAGTCGGCCAAGCCAACCATCCGTGAGGCAAGGGAGTCGGACATTCCGCAAATCCTGGGGCTTCTTGACGAGTTCGTGAAGCTCCAGGTGATTCTTCCCCGCGACCCCGAGGAGATGCGCCGGAACTATCCGAATTTCGTTGTCGCCTTTGACGAAGCCGGCAAGCTGGTTGGCGCGGGCGCGCTTCGCCCCCACGGCGAGGGGCTCTTCGAGGTGCGTTCCCTGGCTGTCTCCCTTCCGTGCCAGGGCAGTGGCCTTGGCAGCCTGCTTGTGGAGGCTCTCCTGGAGCGTGCGCGTGCCATGACATCTCCTGTCAGATGTGTATTTACCCTGACAAAACGCCCGCATTTCTTTCAGCAGCTTGGCTTTCAGATTGCCCCGAAGGGTGACTTTCCCGAGAAGATATGGGCCGACTGCCTTGCCTGTCCGAAGTTCAATTGCTGTGACGAGGTGGCGTTGAGGATTGACGGGGCGGATTTGGCGGTTCGGAATCGTGTTGCGGGTGTGTGATTCCGCGGTGTTCTGCATGGTTCTCCGGTGGCGTCATTTGCCGGTGCTGTCCGGTTGAAAATTCCCCTCGACAGGTTAAAGTACGCGTCCGATACGCCAGCATAGCTCAGTTGGTAGAGCAGCGCATTCGTAATGCGCAGGTCAAGGGTTCAAGTCCCTTCGCTGGCTCCATTTGGAACTCCGATGTCCTCGCATTCAGCGAAAGGTGTCGGAGTTTCTTGTTTTATTGTCCTTCGTCATCCACATTTTCCGAGGGAGTTCCGCTATATTTTCCAAGGTTCCCGCGCTTTGTGAAACGATCCTTTCCGCCGCCCCTCCGCGAGGGGGTTTCGGCTGCAACCACAGATACGTCAATGAACATATTCAAGAACCTCTCTTCTTCGCTGGCACTCCTGGTTTTCGTGGGTTTTGCCGCCTTTGCGCCCCTTTTGACGGGTGACACAATCGGCGTCGACAAGCTTGCCGAGGCGCTTGACTCCCCGTCCAGCGTCACCTTCACTGCCAAGTGCACAAACGCCGCCGTGATCAAGAGCTACACCGACGGCGGCAACATCGGCAATGCCGAGGGGACGGGGGCGGGCAAGGTGCTTCCCGCCGCCGGCTCCAGCTTTCTCCAGATGACCGGGAGCGGCAGCCCAGTCAACGGTCTGCGCCCCGCACGCGTCAGGTCCACATTCGCGTTCCAGGTCGCGGGTGCGGGAACCCTCTCCTTCAACTACAGGGCTGCCACATACGGAAGCGACGACGATGTCCTCATCTTCTACACAAGCGACATCGACGACACCCTCTTCGAGGCGTCGGGGGAATACTGGGGCGTCAGATACTACGACAAGGATGCCCAGGAGTATGTCTACGACTTGCTTGAGAACGACTTCTTCAACGACGGGCAGTTTTCCTTCGACACGACAAAATACGCCCGAACGGTCACGGTGGCGCTTCTTGCCCCCGCAAAGGAGGACTACACCGGCCCCGACGCCGATGAAAAGAAGGAGAATGTCATCAAATACCAGGCGTGGCTCGACAACTTTGTCTGGACTCCCGACGAGACTGCGGTTCTCTGCGGCTTTTCGCCCGCCCCGGGTTCTGACTTTGGCGGATTTGGGGCGGAAATCTTCCTCATGACCGACTACATGGACAGCGATGGCAATCCCGCCGTCACTTTCAGGTATACCCTTGACGGCAGTGCGCCAACTGCGTCATCTCCAGTCTACAAGGAGACAGTGGAGATTGGGGAGGACGGCACCGAGACAGTCAGGGGAATCCAGATTGACGAGACAACGACAGTCCGCGTCGCGGTCTTCGAGGGGAGCAAGTTGATTCGCGACGACCTTTCGGCCACGTATACGCTTCGTGACGCCCCGTCCGCCCCTGTCGCCGCCGCCAGCCTCCAGGAGCCCTTTGACGGGGCGATGGACGTGGTTGTGAGCGCAGCCACCACGGCGTCGAGCCTCATGTACTACTACACGGTCGACGGCAGCGAACCGACCAGTCTCTCCAAGGTCGCGGAGAAGGGTATCTGCCAGGTCACAGGCCCCTGCATCCTGAAGGTTCGCGCCTCCGACGAGGGGATCCTCGGCGAAACGGCGACCTTCCAGGTGGTCCAGGATCCCGCCCCAACGTTCAGCGTCCTGGCGGAGCTTGAGGGGTATCCCTCCGGGAACGGTCTCTTTGACACAAAGGCCTCCCTTTCGATTTCGGCCGCCGAAGGGCACCGTGCATTCTACAGGCTGGGTGCATCCGCCCCGCAGGCCTACTCCACCCCGATCGATGTCTTCTCCGACACGACAATCGAGGCGGTGTCCGTCCGCACGGAGGAGGTCACCGGCATCGTTTCCGGTGGAGTCTGTCCGATGAATAGCGCTCCCGTGTCAATCGCGCTCAGAAAGAGCGACTCCAATGATGACGGGAAGTGGATTACGGACCTTGACTTTACCCAGGGCTGGAATCTTCTTCCAATCACACGGGAAATCTCCTACAGCATGGGGAAGGACCTTGCGGCATGGCTCAACCCATACGGATACTCCCCCGAGGAAAACTCCTTCAACAAGGTCGAGAGCCTCGCCTCGGGGAACTCATACTGGGTCTACCTCCCGGATGGAACCCTCCCTTCCAGTGGAAAACCCGCGTTCCGAAGCCTCAGCCGGGAAGGGGACGCAAACCCGCCCGATGGCAGCTGGAGGCTCGTGGACAAAAACGCACTCTTCTTCTATAACGGAACACACTTCCTCCAAGTCAAGCCCGAGGACAACCTTCCCGGGTGGAAGAAGTAGGACAACCTTGAAGAGAGGGGGAACGAACCCCTTGTCGTGAATGCCCTGTTCCCTGCGGCGGGAAATGCCTGCCATAATGGGGAAACAGGGCTTTTTCGTTTTTTTGACGGGGAGTGCTTGAAAAGTCAAAAAAAGATATTAAAGTTATTTTGTGCCTAGAAAATGCCAGCTGAACGTGAATTCTTGCTGAAATGGCATAAGGCACATTGCACAGGCGGGCGGCGGTTTTCATTGTCGCGAGTTCTGTGCCGTCAACAACAAAAAAACAAGGAGGAAATGAAAATGAAGCGTTACGTTTGTCCCGTCTGCGGGTATGTCCATGAAGGCGACGAGCCCCCCGTGAAGTGTCCGCAGTGTGGTGTTCCTGGCAGCAAGTTCATTTTGCAGGAGGACACAGGTGCCAAGAAGGTGTGGGCCTGCGAGCACATCATCGGCGTCGGCAATGATGTCGATCCCGAGGTCAAGCAGGGGCTCATCGACAACTTCAATGGCGAGTGCACCGAGGTCGGCATGTATCTTGCGATGTCGCGCCAGGCTGAGCGCGAGGGGTATCCGGAGATTGCCGAGGCCTACAAGCGCTATGCCTTCGAGGAGGCAGAGCATGCGGCGAAATTCGCGGAGCTTCTCGGCAACGTCCTGGTCGCCGACACCAAGAAGAACGTCTCCATGCGCGCCGATGCGGAGCAGGGTGCCTGCGAGGGCAAGCTGAAGCTGGCGAAACGCGCGAAGGAACTCGGCTACGACGCCATCCACGACACCGTCCATGAGATGGCGAAGGACGAGGCACGCCACGGCGCAGGCTTCGAGGGCCTGCTGAATCGCTACTTCAAGTAACCCAGGCGGACACCAGAAGGCCGAAAGGGGGCAGGCGATTATTCGCCTGCCCCCTTTCATATTTGTGGATATACGCTATGTGCTGTGGGCGATTCCCGATCCCCTTGTGCCGCTTCTGTTTTTCAGAGACTCCAGTCGATTGGGAGGGCTCCCTTAAGGGCGAGGGCCTGATTTGTCCTCGAGAAGGGTTTTGACCCGAAGAATCCCCTATATGCCGAGAGTGGGGAAGGGTGGGGCGATGTGATGACGACATGCCTTGTCGTATTGATGAGCCGTGTCTTTTCCTGGGCGGGCTTTCCCCAGAGGATGAATACGATTGATTGCGGCAATGCGTTGCATGCCGCGAAGATTTGGTCTGTGAGGCATTGCCACCCCAGGGCTCTGTGGGAGAGCGGCTTCCTTGCCTCCACGCTCAGGACAGTGTTCAGCAACAGCACCCCGTTGGCGGCCCACTTCCGGAGGTCGGGCTTCTGTGGAGGTTCGAGTCCGAGGTCGCTTTGATACTCCTTGAGGATGTTGCGCAGCGTTGGCGGCTGTGGAGTCTGTGGCGGGACTGCGAATGCAAGCCCCATTGCCTGGTTTGGCTCGTGGTAGGGATCCTGCCCCAGGATTACGGCGCGGACGGCGGATGGCGGCGTAAGCCTGAGCGCGGTGAATATCTCGCCTTCGCCGGGGTAGACAGTCCTGCCCTCCTTCCGGAGCTCTTCGACCCTGTCCAGCGGGTCGAGAAAGGGCGTCTCCTTCAGAGCGTGCCGCCAGTTTTCTGGAAATTCCTCCATAACTGCCTTGTTTGCAGATAGTTACATCAATCTTTGCAGAATGAATTCCTTTCGGGCCGGGGTATTTTTTGGTCCCATGAGGAAATTCACGAAATTATCGAGTCGTCTTGCGTTTTCGACGGTTACGAGTTGCAGCCTGATGCTGTCTCCCCTGATGAACTGTCCGAATTCCTCGGGGTTGATTTCTCCGAGTCCTTTGAATCGTGTTATTTCGGCGTCCCTTCCGATTTCCTTTACGGCCTTGTCCCTTTCCTCTTCGGAGTAGCAGTAGATGGGTTTCTTTGACTTTCCCCTGACCCTGAAGAGTGGCGTATCCAGGATATACAGGTGTTCTGCGGAGAGGAGCTGGGGGAAGAACCTCAGGAAGAAGATGATGAGTAGATTTCTGATGTGGTATCCGTCGGGGTCTGCATCCGTTGCGATGACCACCTTTGCGTACCTGAGGTTTTCGATATTGTCCTCGGTTCCGAGCGCCCTCATGACCCCGTAGAGCTCCTCGTGCTTATAGAGGACGTCCCGGCTTGCATTGCAGCAGTTGAAGACCTTTCCCTTGAGTGCGTAGACAGCCTGGTGCTGTGCGTTTCGGGTTTTTGCGACGCTTCCCGCGGCGGAGTTTCCCTCTGTGAGGAAGATCATCGAGTTTTGGCAGAGCTCCTTTTCGTGGGGTTTTCTGCGGGATTCGGTTTCATTGAAGTGGAATTGGCAGTCCCGGAGCTTTTGGATTTTGAGGGATGACTTTGCGGCCATCTCCTTTGCTCCCTTCCTGATGCTCTGGATTTGCCGCCGCAACGCCTCGTTCTTCGCCAGCTTCTCGAAGATTGTGGTTTTGACGTCCGGGTGTTTGAAGAGATATTGGACGACCGCCGCCTTGACCTCGTTTGCGATTCCGGCGCGTATTTCCGGGTTGCAGAGCTTGTGCTTTGTCTGGGCGTCGAAGATCGGGTTGTTGATCTTGATGGCGATTGCACCGAAGATTCCTGCGCGAATATCCTCCGCCTCGAACTGCTTGTCCTTCGGGGCAAGTTCATTGACACCCTTGACGATGCCCTCCTTGAATGCGGCGAGGTGGACTCCGCCGTCGTTTGTGAACTGTGTATTTGCGAAAGAGTAGTAGTTTTCGTTTGCGGAGTTTGTGTGGCAGAAGGCGAACTCCAGGGTATCCGTGCGGTAGTGTATGACCTCGTATAGCGCGTCCGACTCCATCTTGCTTTCGAGGAGGTCCAGCAGTCCGCGCCTGGAGTAGAACTTCTGCCCGTCGATTTCGAGGGAGAGTCCCGCGTTGGTCCAGGCGTAGTGCTGCAGCCGCCTCTCAAGGAACTTGCGTTCGAAGTGGAACTCCCCGAAAATCTGCGTGGAGGGTTTGAACTCCACGCGGGTGCCGTTTGGCTCCGCAGTCTCGCCCCTGGTCTCTTCGACGAAGACTCCTTCGCGGAAGAGGACCTGGGCCATCTGCCCGTCGCGGTAGCTTGTCGCCGTGAACTCCTGGGAGAGGAAATTCACGGCCTTGAGCCCGATTCCGTTCATTCCAATCGAGGCGGAGAAGACCTGCGCCTTCCCGTTCTCGATGGTATTGAATTTTCCTCCCGTGTTTGGCTTGGAGACGCAGTCCTTCAGCTTTTCGAGAGGGATGCCGCGCCCGAAGTCGCGGACGGTGACAGTCTTGTCGGCGAGAGTGACGATGACCCGCCTCCCGAACCCCATGATATACTCGTCGATGGAGTTGTCCACGACCTCCTTGAAGAGGACATAGATGCCGTCCTCGGTGTGGTCTCCGTTTCCGAGGGCTCCGATATACATTCCAGGGCGCAGCCTCAGGTGTTCGACGCTATCGAGGCTTCGAATGGCGTCGTCATCGTAGTCTGCTGCATCTCCGCCTGTGGTTGCGGGGGCGGATGCGCTTCCTGAAAAGAGTTTATCTTCGTCTTCGGGGATCACGGGGCGGTGGGGTGTTCTGGGTGTTACTTCTTTCTTCCGCGCTTTGGGGACGGGTTGGAGTTGGGCTGCCTGAAGCCGACTCCGCTGGAGCGGTGCCGTTTCCTGGGCATTCCCTCGTCGTCGAGCAGCGAGTCGTCGTTGAGTTCGTCGAGGATATCCGGCTGTTCCTCGTCGTCATCCCATGATTCGTCGTTTTCGTATTCGGGGTCCATTTCGTCGAATTCTTCCTCGTCGAGGTCGTTGTCGAAGTCGTTTTGCAGTGAGGAAGCCATGACGAGCTGCCCGCATTCGGGGCAGAATCCGTCCTCCTTCTCCACGTCAGAGACCTTCACCTTGCATTCGCAGTGTGGGCATTTGATGGTTTCTCCTGCCATATTGGTTTTCTCCTTGTCTAATGGGTGAGCTGTTGGTTTTGGGAACGGGGTCTGGCGCGTAATTTACACGCGGCATTGGAAATCATTTCCTGCTTATGAATCCGACTTTGCGCTTTTCTGGTGTATGGCCATGAGGAATTCCGCATTTGAGTTGTATTTGCGGAGATTGAAGATGAGCCTTTCCATGGCGCTTGCGGGGTCTCCGATGGAGCATAGTCCCTTTCTGAGGGACCACATGAGGTCGAGTTCTCCTGGGTCGACGAGGAGTTCCTCCCTTCTGGTTCCGGACTTTGTGATGTCGATTGCCGGGAAGATCCTGCGGTCCGCCAGCATTCTGTCGAGGTGCAGTTCCATGTTTCCCGTGCCCTTGAACTCCTCGAAGATCAATTCGTCCATCCTGCTGCCGGTATCGATGAGGGCGGTGGCCAGGATTGTGAGGGAGCCTCCGCCTTCGATGTTGCGTGCGGAGCCGAAGAACCTCTTTGGCTTGTGGAGCGCATTCGCGTCAAGTCCTCCGGAGAGGATTCTGCCCGACTTCGGGGCGAGGGTGTTGTATGCCCGTGCGAGCCTGGTGATGGAGTCCAGGAGGATGATGACATGCTTCCCGTTTTCGACCAGGCGTTTTGCCCTTTCGGAGACGATGTCGCAGAGTGCGGCATGGTTTTCGGGCGGTTCGTCAAAGGTCGAGGCGACGATTTCCGCGTCCACGAGCCGTTTCATGTCGGTGACCTCCTCGGGGCGTTCGTCAATGAGCAGGACGATTAGCGTGACATCGTCGTTGTTTGTGAGGATAGAGTTTGCGAGTTTTTGGAGGATGATTGTCTTTCCCGTGCGTGGTTGTGCGACAATGAGTCCTCTTTGTCCTCGTCCGATGGGTGTGACCAGGTCCGTCACCCTCATGGTGAGTTCATCCTTTCCCCTTTCCATGAGGAGTCTTTTTGTGGGATAGAACGGGGTGAGGGTTTCGAAGGCGTGGAGTCCGTGCCTTTGCGATAGCGGCAGTCCATTGACTGCGACGACCTTGAGGAGTGCGCTTCTGGCGTCGTTAGGGCTGGGTCGTCTGATTGTTCCGAGGATGCAGTCGCCCATTCGCAGTCCGTACCTCTTGATATAGACTGGGGTGAGGTAGATGTCTTCGGGGGAGGCCTGGTAGTTCAGGTCTGCGGACCGCAGGTAGCCGTATCCGTCCCTGGAGATTTCCAGGACGCCTTCGCCGTAGATTGTGAGCCTCTGGTCGTTTGCGTCCCGCTGTGCGTTCACCTGGATGATCTCATCCACGAGGGCGCCCGCTGTCGGGAATTCCTTCAGTGCGATGCCGAGTTCTTCGGAGAGCTGGACCAGGATGTCCGTGTCCGTGTCGAGCAGGTGTGGTCGGTTGAGGCGTGGTCTTGCGGCCATTTTCTGGGGCGACGTCTCCACGTACGCTGGCCCGACCAGTTCGTCTTCGAAGTCTCCGATGTATTCGGGGGGCGCGGCGCCCTCGTCCTTTACGAACTTCCCCTTTCTTCCGTTCTTCTTCTTCGGTGGCGGCGGTGTCATTGCCGTCGTTGCGGCACCCTGCTGTTCCCTTGCGGGCTGCTGGTTTTTCTTCTGGGAATCCTGTGGAATCCGGATCTTCTCCGCCTTTGCGGTGGCCCGTTTAGGCGGGGGCAGGTTGACGACTGGCGCGGAGACGCCTCCCTTTGAGAGTGTGACAAGGCCTGAGCCGAGATTTGGTATCAGGGTGCTGAAGAGCGGAGTCTCCTTTGTGGTGGAGAATTCGTCATGCTCGTCCTTGTCCTGGACGGGATATGCGCCGTCCTCGTTTTCGTCGCGTGCGTCTTCCGGCGCCGGGTCGTTTGGCGAGAAGGTGTAGCTTTGCTCTTCCGGTGCTGGATTGTCTGTCCTGTTTGCCATGTGGTGACTTTTCGGGATTATTGGTTGTGTCAATGGGAAATTGTCTATTTGCGGGCGTCCCCCTCCTTTTGGAGGAGTTGCAGGAGCCCCTGGCACTTTTCGCGGAGTTCCTGGATGGTTCCCGTGGTTTCCAGGACGTAGTCGGCGTTCCGCCGTTTTTCGTCCATGGAGATTTGCGTTGCCGTCCTTCGGCGGATTTCCTCGTCGTCCCATCCGCGCCCGCGGAGTCTTTCCAGTTGCATTTCCGGTGTGCACCAGACTGCGACGACGGCCTTTACGCCGCTTGCCGGCCGCCATTTTGCTTCGTGCCAGAGTGGGATTGCGGCGAAGAGCGGCTGTGGCGCGGCCTGTCGGTCAAGCCGTTCCAATTCGGCGAGAATCATTGGGTGGAGGAGCGCGTTCAGCCAGGCGAGTTCATCTGGGTTTGAGAAGACGAGCCTTGCCAGGGCGGGGCGGTTGAGTTCGCCGTCGTCCGTGAGGACATCGCTTCCGAAGTGCCTGGCGATTTCGGCGAGGGCGGGGGTTCCCTTGCGGCAGATTTCGCGGGAGATTTCGTCCGCGTCGGCGCAGATTGCCCCCATTTCCCTGAGGAGTTTCAGGACCGTGCTTTTTCCTGCGCCTATTCCGCCTGTTACAACGATCATTGTGGGTCTCTTTGGTTGTCGCCGCCGCTATTGTTCCGGCGTCCAGCGGCCTTCGATTTCGCCGATGATTCTGGCGGGGACATCGCCTTCGAAGTCGTCGACCCGGATCTGGTGTGCATCCGGATGCTGGTGTTTGAACCAGGTGATTTGCCGTCTTGCGTACTGGATGGTTCTGTTGGCGAGGATTTCCTGGAGTTCACCGATGCCGTGCGTGAGCCTGCCTTCGAGGAAGGCCGCTATGTCCCTGTATCCCAGCGCCTGCCATGCCGTTGGGGCGGTGGCCAGCCCATTTTCGAGTGCCCTTGCGCATTCGTCGACCCATCCCCTCTCGAGCATTGCCGCGGTCCGCGCCCGGATTCGTTCCTTGAGTTTTTGGAAGTCGGGCATGATGCAGAACTGTGCGTATGCGGGGTCTGGCGTGGCGGTGTCCCTCCTGTGTTCCCAGGGGGGCCTGCCTGTCAGCCTGGTGACCTCGACTGCCCGTGCGAGATGCCGCGGGTTCCTGGCCACGTCTTCGGGAATCTTCCATGATGCGGCCAGTTCCGCGCGGAGCCTGTCGCATCCTTCCTCGGTGGATGAGTCGACGCGGAGCTCCTCGGCGAGTGCGGCGTCGCTTGGCATGAGCGAGAATCCGTAGACGAGCGCCCGTGCATAGAGGCCGCTTCCCCCTGCAAGGACCGGGAGTCTGCCTGAACCGGCAATCGACTTGAGGAGTGGCTTGACGACTTCGATGAATCGGCTCACATTCCAGACTTCGTCCAGTTCAAGGCATGCGACGAGGTGGTGTCTTGCAAGCGCAAGCTCCTCTTCGCCTGGCTGTGCGGTGCCAATGGGCAGCCCCTTGTAGATTTGCATCGAGTCAAGGGAGACGACTTCGCCGCCGGCCTTGTTGGCAAGGCGCGCGGCCACGGCGCTCTTCCAGGAGCACGTCGGTCCCAGAATCAGTGGAATCTTCATGAGGGCTTTTCTTCGCTGTCCTTGCCGGAGGTGCGCCGCGCCAGGAAGAGCTCGTAGATAATAAGGGAGACTACGGAGCAGGTGATGGCGCTGTCGGCCACGTTGAACGCGGGCCAGAACTCGAAGCGCAGGAAGTCGATGACTCCCTCCGGGTAGAAGAATCTGTCGACCATGTTTCCGAGGATTCCGCCGAGCAGGATTCCGCAGGGGATGGCGTATCCCCGCTTGCCTTCGGTAATCCTCCTCCAGAAGAGGACGAGAACCAGTGAGACTAGAAGCGAGAAGCATCCAAGCGCCCAGGTCCTCCCCGCGAAAATCCCCCAGGCCGCGCCAAGATTGCGCCAGTGGACCAGGCGGAAGAACCCAGGGATCAGGACAAGTCCGCCCTTGCCTGGAATCGGCCAGGCGCGGCAGACCAGAAGCTTAGTCAGCTGGTCCAGAATCAGGACAGCCGCCGCGCACAATCCTGGCCAGCCCGCCAAAGCGGTGGTCGAAAGGGAAAGTCTTTTCACAGAGGGGAAAATGGAGAGGAGACAAGGGGGGAATAGATGCCTGGCACCATACTCGGCAGGCGTGAGATGTAAGATAGCAAGGGTCGCCGGATTTGCAAGCGGGCTGGCTGTAGCCTGTCAGCGGACTTTTGCCTCCTGGACGAATGGCGCGGCCGCCTCGGCGCACTCCTGGAGCGTGGACGGCTTTGTCCTGGCTGCGCTTCTCAGGGTGACGTCGGGCAGGTTTTCGTGTGGGACGAATGGCTGGAAGATCCAGCGTCTTGCGCCCCGGACATCCTGGGCGGCGGCCACGATCTCCGCCGGCGTGTGGAATCCCTCCAGGACGGTGGTCCGGAATTCGTAGTCCCTTGCGCCGTTCATGATTATGCGTATCGACTCGCGGATGCGGTCAAGGTGGCGGTATTTCACGAAGACGGGGTAGTTGGCGAGGGCGCACTTGATGTCCATGGCCACATAGTCGACCACCGGCAGCACATTCCTGAGCATTTCGGGATTGGAGCCGTTGGTGTCCAGCTTGACGAGGAACCCCTCCTCCTTCAGGAATGCAAGCGTGTCGGGCAGCGCCGCGTGCACGGTGGGTTCTCCGCCCGAGACGGTCACCGCCTTCACCCACTCCTCGCGGTACTTGTCAAGCCTCTCCTTCAGGGCCTTGAAGGAGAAGGTCTTGGCGTCGAACCTGTCGAGCAGGTCGGGGTTGTGGCAGAAGCCGCACCGGAAGTCACATCCGCTGGTGAACATGAGAACGGCCAGCTTGCCCGGGTAGTCGACCAGGCTGGGCTGTCTCATGATGGCGTTTATGACAGACTTGTCTTCTGGACTATGCAATTTCAAGCGCCTCGTCAAGGATTGACTTGATCATCTCGGGTGAGATGATGCCCTTGCCCTCTTCGGAATAGTCGGTCTGCACGCCCAGGAACTGGTATAGCTTCGAGTGGCGGCAGACGCTGTCGAAGGCGTCGGGGTCCGGGTTGACGAGGTAGTGGCTCTTTCCTTCGGAGTCGGCGCAGGAGATCACCATCGCGGGGATTCTGCTGGGATTGAGGCACTCGCTCTTGCAGAACTCCACCAGCCCCTCTTCGCTCAGGACATTGTGGTACTCCTTGTGGAAACGTGCGTAGCGGGGATCCTCCGCAAGCATCTTGTCAAGGCGGCGGTTGAGCATCGCGCACTTTGCGCAGCCCGGCTTGCCGAAGACATTCACTGTCAGCTGGTTCTTTTCATCGGACATGTTTCTGGTCTCCTCCTGGGATGGCTACTCTGCGAAATCAACGGAACCGTCGCCGCCGACATCGGCGTGCTCGACCGCGTAGTCGCCGCGGTGGCGGTTGACAAGTTCGCCGTAGCGCTTCGACTTGTTCCAGTTCTGAATCTTGCTGAAGTATCCGACGACGCGCGTGAGACCGAAGACGTCCGCCGAACCGCATTGGACACATGTCTCCTGGAGTCCGCGGGACTGGTGCCCGCAATGCTGGCAGTATGTGAATTCGGGGGAGATTGTGATTTGCGCGGCCTGGGTCCGGCAGAAGCTGGCCCGGATGAGTTCGCCGATCGCCTCGGGCGAGGGCTTTTCCTCGCCGACGAATGCGTGGATCATGGCGCCGGACTCGATGAGCGAGTGGAAGATGGCCTGTTTGCGGATGCGCTCGACCAGGGAGACGGGCGCCTCGGCGGCCAGGTGGATTGAGTTGGTGTAGTACGCCACGTCCTCGGAGTCGCCCTTGTAGCAGGTGAGGGCCTCGTCCCGGTAGTAGAGCAGGTCGGCCTTCGCCAGGCGGCGCGCCGCGGACTCGGCGGGGGATTCCTCGAGGGTGAACTTGAGCCCCAGCTTGTCGGTGTACTGCTTTGTGCGCAGATACATGTGCGCGGTGAGCCTCAACGCCATGTCGTAGGCCTCCTCGCTCTCATGCATCTCCTTGCCCAGCAAGAACTTAACCATGTCATTCATGCCAAGCATGCCGATGATGTAGGTGCACTTTTCGAGTTCGATGTACGGCCGTCCGTCGCATGCGGTCTTTCCGACCTGCCACAGCGGGCGTCCCGGCTCCGACATCATGAGCGCGATCATCTTCTTCTTTTGGAGATGCGCCTGGATGACGAGATCCATCATCTTGTCGATTTCCTCGCACGCCCCCTCGTAGTTTCGCATTCCGCGTCTTGCGGCTCGGAATGCGCACTGCGGGAGATTGATGGTGACATTCTGGAAGCCGCAGAACCTGAGGCACTCCGGGTGCCTGAGCATTCTGTTGTCGGTGATGGTGGTGCGCAGGCGGCAGCATGCGGAGAGCGTGACCTCGTCACGGTCGAAGATGAAGTATGTGGAGCCGTTGTGGCTGGCCAGTTCGCATGCCTGCTGGAAGATCTTGTACTGTTCGGGATCCTCAAAGGTTTCCGCGGAGACGTGGAAGTCGCACTTTGGGAATTCGAAGATGCGCCCGTTACGGTCGCCCTCGCCCCAGACCTTCAGGAGCGCGCTGGTGAAGCGGCGTGCCTCGGCCTCGTATTCGCCGTAGCAGACGATGTGTTCGCCGCGTTTTTCGAGTTCGGCGGTCACCTTGTCGTCGATGTAGAGCCCGTTCTTGTCGCTGTAGAGTTCGCGCAGAACCAGCCGCTCCTCGCCATTCGCCTCCTTGAAGTAGAGGTTCATCAGGCGGTTGCCGTTGGCGTCGGTCTCCTCCTGGAGCTTTTCGATGAGCGGGTGGACCGTCCCCTTTGCGTCCTTGAGCTGGTAGCATCCGCCTGGCCCGACCGCGGGGACCGACTTCATGTAGCTTGGGACTCCGGTGTGGATGTTGAAGTCGAGGAAGAGGGTCTGGCCGCCCCTGGAGAATGCGTTCTGGCTGCCGTTGAAGATCAGTTCCTGGGCGACCTGCTTGAGGTGCTTGTCATCCATGCCCACCAGGTATGGCGCGTAGAAGATGTTGATGTATGCGATGCCGAGGGCGCCGGCGTAGTTTGCCTGCATTGACGCAAGGTATGTGTTCAGGTGCCCTGTGAGGACGCTTGCGCTGCGTGCGGGGAAGGACTCGGTGTTGAGGTTGGTCAATCCGCAGAGCCCGTATTTCTTGATGTACTCGATGGAATGGCTCGAGCAGTAGACTCTATGGGGATAGCCCAGGTCGTGGAGGTGGATGGCGCCAGTGTCGTGGGCGGCCTTCACCTCGGGAGAGAAGATCGCGTCAAGACCCCACTGCTTCAGGACCAGCTCCGCAATCGAAAGATTCACCGCCTCGGGGTTGTTGTTGACGATGTTGCTGTTCTCGTTCGACTTGGAGTACATCAGGTTCTCGACGAACTCCCGGGGAACCGCATACATCGACAGGTCGCGAAGACGGCCGACATATCCGTGGGACTCGAGGACGTTGTTCACCATCTCGCGGATCAGCAGCGTGTTCACGCGCTTCATCTTGCTGGCGATGATCTCGTTCTCGACCTCCTTCGCAACCGCAACGGCCTCCTCAATGTCCATGCTCAGCTTGTCAACAAGCTTCCTGACAATCTTTGTCCGGTCCCAGGTGCCCAGGGACGCGTCCCCCATCGACTGGACAAGCAGGAGGCTCTGGTCGGTCAAGTCGCCCTTGCCGCCCTTGGAATTGCGGTCGCTGACGCGGATCGCCTGGCGGGCAAGCTCACGGCTCTTGCGGTAGCGCTTGTACGCGGCGACAGTCGCGGGAAGACGGTGCTCCGAAAGGGTGATCTCGACTACGTCCTGGACATCCTCGATGTTCGGCACGCGGCTTCCGTCCGCCTCGGACTGCACATAGTATTCGCAGAGGGGGTTGTCAAGCTGGCGGATGACGTCGGCGGCGATATCCTCGGCCTCCTCGCGGGTGAAGGGACGCCCTTCCTGTTCGGCGGCGGCCTGGCCGGCCTTGTAGATGGCAGTGGCGATCTTCCTGGCGGTGAAGGGGACAATCATGCCGTCGCGCTTGCGGAATTTCAAGAAGGGGGTCTTGTCTGGGCTTTCCATTGCGGTGTCAGATATTTTTGGAATGCAGGGGTTTGGGTCGGGCGTCCCCCAAGAAGCCCTCCTTGCTCAAGGTGAAATACGAACTCTGGGGGCTTTTTGAAGGTAGGATTTAGAAAGGTCGCAGGCATACTATATATAGCGAATTTAGGTCTTGCAACCACAATATCTAGTGGAAAGGAAAAATATTTCAACAATAGTCATAACCCCGTATGATTCAGGTGCATAGCCCCACGCTTTTTTCCTTGCCGGGGGTGTTTCCGGCGTCGGCAGGGGTGTTTTCGGGGTGTGGAACGCCCCCTGTCCCGGGCCTTTTCCGCACGGTGGGATTCCACCGTGCGTCCTGCCTGTCCTAGAGTCGTGCGAGATACTTTTTAGCCCGTCTTGGATTTCCCTCGCCCTTTTTGACTGCGAGGATTATATGTCTTACGGGGTCGTTTGGGACGAGTGACAGCTCCATGTCTTCGACCATGTCGAATCCGAATGCCGGGCATGCCTCGACGAAGAGTGGTTTTTCCTCCGTGTTCCAGCTTTGCCCCTTCATCAGGACGAATACCCCCCCTTGTGCGAGCAGTTCAGCGGCGTCTGGGAGGAGTTCGACCCCCTTTCCCACGGCGCGTGCCGTCACCACCTCTGCGCGGTGCCTGAGGTCCGGGTGTGAGAGCCTGACGTCCTTTCCCCTGAAGGAGTATGCCCGCGCCTTTCCCTCCCTTGGGATGACCGTGATTGCCGCGTTGAGGAAGTCCACCTTCTTCTGGCGTGCGTCAATCAGGACGAACTCCTGCGTGGTCATGCAGGCCATCAGGGGAAGCCCCGGGTAGCCGCCTCCGCTTCCCAGGTCCATTACGATGCTCCGGCTTTCGCACAGCGACTCCAGGACGGGCAGCAGCGTGAGGGAGTCCAGGAGCGAGAACTTAAGGTAGTCCGCCGGTGTAGTGAGCCGCGTGAGGTTCAGCCACTGGTTGACGCCGCAGAGGTGGCTGTATATCGCCTGGAAGACCTGCCGTTTCGGATTCGGGTCCGGGAGGTTCAGGGCGAGGCAATTCTCCCTGAACGCCTTCCAGTCATCCTCGGGAAACTCCAGGATCGGGTATTTTTCGGGGAGGAAGTCCTCCGGGGAGCGGGCCGGATGGGTGGATGCGTGTTTTTCCATGTGTCGCGCCAGTTACTTTTTCCGGACGGAGAAGCCGAAGCGCCCCAGTTCCTTTCCGAGGGAGAAGTAGTGTCCGTGCGCGTAGGCGAGGAGATTCGCCTTCTCGATGTCCATGTGGCCGTCTTCGTCAACCAGCGAGGGGGTCACCTGCACCGCGACCACTTCGCCGATGTAGGCGATGTGCGAACCCAGGTCGAGGCGGTGCCTCACCTCGCATTCCAGCGCCAGGGGGCACTCTTCCACGATTGGCGCGGTGATTTTCGACGCCATGGCGGGGGAGAACTTGTCCGTGTCCCTGCCGCTGATGACTCCGCAGTAGTCGACGGTTTCCGCCTGGTCTGCGGACGGTATGTTCACCGTGAAGCACTTCAGGGTTTCGATCTGGTGGTATGTGAATCGGCTTTCCCTGACGCCGATGGCCACCATTGGCGGGTCGGAGGCGACCGTTCCCGCCCATGCGACGGTCATGATATTCCAGGGGAGGCGGTGTCCGTCGCCGGTTCCGACGAGGACTACGGGGACCGGGGCTAGCTGGGTGCTGCCGGGCCAGATTGTCTTTTCAACGCTCATTTGTATTGTGAGTCCGTGGTTGTGCGTGCCTAGATTTTCGCGGCGTGTCCTCCTGGGCCTTCGAGGAACCATCCGCACTCCTTCATCAGCTGCGTGAAGCGGCGGCAGTATTCGAGGTAGATGCTGCGACGGAAGCTCTTCGCCTCCTCGGAGTCCTTGTCTGCGTTCTGGTCGTGGAAGACGGTGCCCACGTGGGGCTCCATGGTGATGCCGCCGTCGTAGCCGGATTCGCGCAGGTCTATCATGATTGCGCGGACATCCCCCGTGCCGTCCCCCGCGAAGGTGTACCTGGGGTCGGGGCGGCTGCCGTCAGCCTTCGGAAGCGCGACTGCATCCTTGATGTGGACATGGGTGATGAAGGGACGGCATCTGCGGTAGAATTCCCAGGAGGACTGGATGGGATATGGCTTGGAGCCGAGCTGCCTCAGGTTGAAGCACGGGTTGCCCGTGTCGAAGATGAGCGTGAACGCAGGGCTGTCGACTGCATCGATGAGCTTCAGCGTGTGGACATAGCTCATGCCGCCGTAGTTCATGCAGTTCTCGTGGCCATAGACGATTCCGTTGTCCTCGCAGATCTTCACGAGTTCGCGGACCTTCGCGAAGATGATGCCCTCCAGCTCGGGTGAGTCCCCCGGCTCGTCCTCCGGAACCAGGAACGACATTCCGCGCAGCATCTTGCAGCCAAGCTTCTGCATCCTGGGAATGGCTGTCAGCAACTCCTTCCTGCTCTTCTCGAAGTCCTCGTCCTTGCGGGGATGGCACGCCCAATTCGCAACTGCGCTTCCGTAGCAGTTGATGGAGACTCCCGCCTCGGAGAGCTGCTGCTCGAGTGCCTCGAATTCGCTGTCGTCCATTGTGCCAAGCATCTTTCCATCGACGTTTCTGAGTTCGATGTAGCGCCAGCCAAGCTCCTTCGTGACCTCGATCTGGCCAGCCAGGTCGGCGCACGCCTCGTCTGCAAATCCTGAAAAGAACATTGCCTAATCCTCCAGTTTCTGGGTTGTCTTGAAAAAGGTTTTCGCGTATTTGTTCAGCTCCGCAAAGGGGTGGAGCTTTAGGAATTCCCGTGCCGTGACGACGACCCTGTCGCTGCATCCCTTTGGCAGGAGCAGTCCCGCCGCCGTGCCGAGGCGCTTCATTTCGGAGATGTACGCAGCCCGCGCCAGGATTGAGGCCGCGGCCACCGCGATGTCCGCCTCGGCCTTGGGATGTTCGTCCAGGACGATTCTGCGTCCCCGTTCCTGGAGCCGTCTGCGGACGAGGTTTCCCTTTCCGAACTGGTCTGAGATTGCCCTGGGGCACTCCGGCACCTTTGCCAGGAGTTCCTCCAGTGCCTTTGCGTGTCCCCACGCGAGGAGCTGGTTCAAGTTTCCGATTTGCGCGTGGAGTTGATTGAGTCGTTCCGGGCTGACGGTGATGAGTGAGAACCGTCCCTTTAGGACCCCTTTGATGACTGCGTCGAGCTTCACGGCCTCCTTGTCGGAGGCGAGGAGCTTCGAGTCGCGGATGCCGGCGTCGATGAGCTTTGCCGCGCTCTCCGCGTCTGTGAATGCGCATGCGACGACCAGCGGCCCAAAGTAATCCCCTTTTCCGGATTCGTCGATTCCCGCGTGGGGCTGGAACATCTGCGGATCGTCCCTCAGCGCGATTTCCAGGTCGGTGGCCTTTGTGCCGTCTCCGCGCAGGAGTTGGGGCTTTGCGGAAGGAAGCGGCGCCTTGCCCGGAAGGAGTCGGCTTGCGGCGGCCTCTGCATCCGCCCCCTGGAACGTCGTCTTGCCGGAGTGGTATGCGACCACGTTTGTCTTTCCGCGGGTTGCCCTCCAGTATGCGTAGGGTGCGTCCGAAAAGGCCCATCCGTCGGCGGCGAGGGCCTCCTTCAAGGCGGCGGCTTCAGCTGTCGCAAGGGTGAAGACGAGTGTGGCTGGCGCTGGCATCTGCTACTCCCCGTCCTTCTGCGAGGGCTCCGCCGCGGCCGGATGCTGTTCCTGGGCGTCAGCCGCCTTCTCCTCCTTCTGGACCTTTGGGAAGGTTGCGTTCATTGCGGCGTCCAGGTTCAGGACCTTTGCGGACGCATGGCGCTTGACGAGCCGTGTCAGCAGGATGACCAGCCAGATGACGACCAGCATTCCGAGGAATGCCAGTCCGAGGGCGATCAGCAGCCGCATCGCCGTGTCCATCGTGGCGGGAGCCTCTTCCTTGGGTGTGTATGAGAGGACTATGTCGAACATGGCTACTTTGCTATTGGTGTGAGTCTGTAGAGGACGCGGTGGCGGTACCGTTCGGATTCCCAGATTTGGAAGTCGTCGGGGTCCAGCCCGACAAATTCCATTGCGCTGCGCAGCGACTTTTCGTTTCGCGCCAGGTAGTATGTCGAGAGTCCCTGCTTGAAATACGTTCCGAGCCAGGTGTCCAGCGCCTTTTGGCTGAGCACCGGAGCCTCCAGGTTCCTGTAGGTGGTGATTCTAGGCATGAGCCTGCTGTAGTAGTTGAAGGCGGTGGAGTCGTATGGGTCGACCAGGAGCCAGTTCGCCTTGGGAAGCCCCGCGAAGTTCAGGAAGACTTCCGGATGGGCTTGCGGCCATCCTCCCGTGATGCCGTATCTCCAGGAGTCCGCCCCGTCAATCCTGCTGGCAATCAGCCTAGTCCAGGCGCTGACATCGCTGGAACCCCTGTAGTATGATTGCAGGAGATTCTGGGGAGGCTCCGACGCATAGTCCATCTCGATTCCGGTGAGGATGTCGCCTCCGATTCCCAGGAGGATTCCCGGCGCGACCGCCCAGAACGCTAGCTTTTTCATCGTGAGCCGTCCCAGTCCGCTGTCGGCGAGGTTTGCCTTGAAGCTGAGCGCCGCCGCAAGGGTGTAGAGCGGAAGCAATGGCAGGAAGACCCTGGGGAATGGCGCCCGCCCGACGGCCGTCGGCAGAGCCAGGAAGAGCAGGATGACCGCCGTGGACCCGTATGCGAGGCAGAGGGCGAATCTGTCGCCGAATCTTCTGCGCCTGATGGCTGGCAAGAGCAGGATTCCGAGGTGGCACCCGAATGCCAGGACCAGATGCAGGAATACTAGCAGGCGGCTCTCCCAGCCGCCGGAAGTGCGCCTGTTTGCCATGAACTGCGCCCACAGCGTAAGGTAGTACGAAAGGCCGAGGATGCCCCCGAGGATTGTGGGGAGAGCCCTCCGGACGGCGTCCAGGAACCTGGCCCCGGAACCCCTCTGGACAACTGGAAGCAGGAATGCGATGGAGAGGGCCATGGGGACAACCACCGCCGTCGGCATGACGAGGGGGAGCATTGCCGAGACGGCGAAGAGCCACAGCGCGTTCCCAAAGGTTGGATTATCCCTGCGGGAAATTGCCAGGGTGACCGACACCGTGGCGAGAAACATCGCCAGGGAGTAGCCCCTCATCTGGTAGGCAAAGCCGGAGAAGACTGGACTGGCGACCATCAGAAGCGCGACGATTAGCGACAGTTTCCTGCCAAGCCACCTGCGCCAGCACGCCCCTATCGTCACAACTGTCAGGCATCCGAAGGCAATGGATGGCAGACGGAGAAGCAACTCGTTGCGGTGCACCGGGTAGAAGAAGAATGACACAAGGACGTAGATGCGCTCGACCGCGTTGCAGAGGAAGTGGTTGTTCGCGATGGAGTAGTCCCTGAAGATTTCAGGGAGGGTCCTGCCGAAGACGAAGTATTGGAGGGAGAGGATTTCATCGTACCAGAGGTCGGCCATCGCCCAGCGCAGAACCCTCAGGACGAAGAAGGCGGCGAGAGCCCAGAGGATTAGCCGGTGGCGGCTCTTCTCTCCTGCTCCCCCGACATGCGGCTCCAGGTCGTCGATGCGGGATTCCCAGAACCCCCCGGCGCCACCCTCCAGGTGCTTTTGCTTCATTGGATTCTCCCGTTTGCTAGGCATCGAAGTTGAATGTGAGTCCGTCGTATGCGAGCGTGCATCCAGGCGCCACGAGCTTTGAGTCGCGTTCGTATAGGATGTCGTGCGTCAGATGGGTGAGCCAGGCGTGCCGTGCGCCAATCCTGTGGAATTCATCTTCCGCCTGGAAGATGTTGAAGTGCGTCGGATGCGCCTTCCAGCGCAATGCGTCCAGGACGACGTCAGTCACACCCTCGAGCTGCGCGTATGTCTCGTCGGGGATTCTGCTGCAGTCGCAGATGTATGCAAGGGAGCCGATTCTGTAGCCGTATGTCGCCGCCTTCCCGTGGAAGAGCTTCAGCGGGACGACCCTGACCCCGTTTACGTCGAAGGGCTCCGTGACTGCCCGGTAGGAGAGCTGGGGGACGCTCCAGCGCGGCGACCCGTCCGAAAGGTATTTCAGCTGGTCCACATAGCCGAAGCGCTCGTGGACGACCCGCAGGTTCTCTTCGGAGCTGTAGAAGGGCAGCTCCTGGCGCGAGAATACCGTGAGGCCCTGGAGGTCGTCAAGCCCGTCAAGGTGGTCGCAGTGCGGGTGTGTGAGGCAGACTGCGTCAAGCCCCGTGACGTGCTCCCGCAAAAGCTGCTCCCTGAGGTCGGGACCGCAGTCGATGAGGATTCTTGTCTCTCCGACTGTGGCCAGGCCAGAGGATCTGGTATGCCTGTCCCTGGGATCCTTGGACTGGCAGACTTCGCAGTCGCAGCAGAGTGTCGGGACTCCTCGGCTTGTGCCCGAGCCCATGAAGGTGAAGAGAGCCTTTTTCATTGGCCTTGCTCCTGGCTTTTCAGCAGAGCCTGCCGAAGCGACAGGTTTTCGGTGTTGAGGCGCGATATCCAACTCTCCAGTTCGCGGTTGCGCTGCCTGAGCATTCGCAGCTGCTCCTCAAGGTCACGGCGCAAACTCGGATTGCCCTGGACGCCCTCCGTGTTTCCGGAAAGGGTTCTGAGGGCCTGGCGCAATTCTATCGACGCCGCAGAGGAAAGGTCGCTCCCCGCCGGCGCGTAGGAGACAGCCTGCTGAAAGTGCCATGCAGCCAGGGAAAGGTCCTCTGGATAACCTTGCTGAAGAAGACGACCCGCGGAAAAATGCTCCTCGGGAGTCATGGCACGAAGCTCCTCGACAGGATCCGAGGCAGAACACCCGCACAGGAGGACCGCAAGGAAAAATACAAGCGCGTGCACGCATGAAAGTAAACGCCGTCTGGTCATGGAAGATACTTTAACCCACCTCACCAGAGAAAAATGACGCAAGACAGAACTCGGACAGCCCTCCTCCCGAAATCTTCACCACCCGGAGCCATCTTTCTCACTTTCGGGGGTATTTGAGCACAGACAGGCACAACATTGGGATCAACATCTTTTACTGGATCGAGGCGATGTCGACGGGGCGATGGCGGGCGGTCACGTCAAGGATTCGCCGGGCGGCTCGAGCCTTTTCCTGGTGACAGGCAATGAGGCGACATTGATAATGAGACCCCTGCATACGAGCCTCTGCCTTTCGTCTGGTTTCCAGGACGACGGATTTGGTATTCGTTCTCGTTCCAGTATGGCATTGTGATTGTTGCATAGCAATGGGGCAGGAGCAGGCGTCGTGCCGCCATCCAGGCACAGGCGACACCGGCTTCCTGCAAGGAGCATTCAATCCAGCGCAGTATGATGATACGCCATGACGGTAATCCAGGCAAGACTGGGCTCCTCCCCTCTTGTGCAGTGTCATCATCCCCTTTCCCCCTTTTCATTTTCGAGGGTTTTTCACCTTCCTCCTTGCAATATCCAGGGAGCGTGCTACATTAAGCCCGTTGACGCCGCGAGGTGTTTGACACATTTGATTGCGGGATGGAGCAACCTGGTAGCTCGTTAGGCCCATAACCTAAAGGTTGGGTGGTTCAAATCCCCCTCCCGCTACCAATTTCAAGACAGAGGAGCCCTGGTTTTCGCCAGGGCTTTTTTGTGTCCGCCATTTTTCGTGCGTGGTCTCCCTGAAAGCAGAAAGCCCCGATTTTGGTCGGGGCTTTTGCGTTCAGGGATGATGTGTGCGTGGCTATTTCGTCTTGTAGTATTCTTCGAGGAGGTCTGCTATTCGTGCCTTCTTGTCTTTGACGAGTGCGGGGTCGGTGGTCCATTCGATGAGTGACGTGACCAGTTCGTCTTCGACGGCCATCTCCTTTATCGCGGTGGAGTGCCACTCTGCGCTCATGTCTGAGGAGTTGTCGACAGCCTTTTCGAGCATATCCAGATACATCCAGTCCTCGATGCCGTCGCGTATCATCTTGATGCGCTGTGTGGGGATTGGTCCATCCATTGCGGGGTATGTGAGCCTTCCGTCGCCGGCGAAGTCTTGGAAGGACTCTCCGTACCAATCGCCTCCGATGAGTGGCCCGCCGGAGATTGGGTCTGGCACACCCACGATGACGTATGAGCCCGTTTGGTTCTTTTCGTAGATTCTCCAGACAGTTGCGTTGTAGTAGAGGAAGAAATCCGTCTTGAACTTCTTGTTCATGAAGCCCATCAGGAGCCGGTTTGCTGTGGACGGCATTTCCAGGAGGAAGTTGGCGTATGGCGCCAGTGGCGTGCAGCAGACATACCACCCGATCTTTTCGCCCCGTGCGCGGGCCTCTTCGATGCCCTTCTGATTGTCGCCATAGACCTTTGTCAGGGGGATCCATCCGTCAACGAATCCGATGGTATTGCTGGCCTGTCCGAATGTGCTGTCGTACATCGTGGTGTAGATGGGGACTTCGGGTGCGATTTCCCGGACGCGCCTGAGCGACCTGCTGATCATTTCGAACAATTCCGCGGGGTTTTCATCGTAGCAGTAGAAGTATGCGTATTCGAGGAGTCCGGCGGCCTTGACCTCATCGTAGGCCTTTTTGATCGTTGCGGCGAGCGCGTCATCGACCTCCGTGTTGATGTAGCCGATGTTGAAATGCTTCGACCCGTTTTCGATGAAGAACCTGGCGTCCTCCACGATGCCCGCGCGGTCGGGCCCCGCGTACAGGTAGTCTGGCTGGAGTCGGTGCCTGATGAGGAGCCTTGCGATGTCCCTCCAGTATTCCTTTCGTCCTGCGGCGTCGGCCGGGTAGTTGCCGAGAGCCGTGAATGCGACTGGCGAGAAGTATGGGACGCCTTCCTCGAGTGCGAAGTCGCGCACCCTGACCGTGTAGGGCAGGGTGGTTTCCCCGCCGTTGTCCCAGGTGACCTTGACCTGTCCCCTGTAGAGTCCTGGCTCCTGGTTGACGGGGACGTTGACGTCCAGCCACCATGTCTGGTATGTATTGCGTTCGACGGGGATTGGCGTGTCGAGATACTCGAGGATTGGGTCGGGCCAGTATCCGTAGTAGTCTGCCCTGTAGTTGTGGACATTCTCCCTTGTCAGGACGTATCCCATTGGTGAGAGCTTCAGGGATTCAAGTGGAATCGCATTTCCCTCGGCGCTTTTTGGCGGGGC
>URJM01000015.1 GCA_900548225.1 uncultured bacterium | reverse complement strand
GAACAGCGCCCTCTAACTCCTGCAATCATTCATGGCCGGCATTCCCTACGATCTGGGGCGGCGACAAGCGGAACTAGCCGCGTCTGAAGCATAGACGAAGAAGGCGGGCGATTCGAGGCATGCTCCTCGTTTCGTCCGCCTTTTCCTATTTCAGGATATTGTGTTTTGGCGAGGGCTACAGGTCTCCAACATCCAGCTGGCAGACCCTCATCACCTCCGATTCGGTGGTCCATCCCTTCTGGACCTTGAGGAGTCCGTCGTCCCGGAGTGTCCTCATGCCGTTTTTCTTTGCGATTTGGTTGATGACGGAGGTATCCTGCCGTGTATTGATGGCGGTCCTGAGTTCATCGTTGACAAGCATGAGTTCGAATATGGCGATACGGCCCCGGTATCCGGAGCCCATACAGTTGCGGCACCGTTTGCCCCGTGGTTCTTCGGGGGTGGGCTCTCCGAGCCATCCCTTGCCGTTGCATTTGGGGCAGATTCTCCGGACGAGGCGCTGGGATGCGACTGCCAGAAGCGCGGAGGAAATCAGGAATCCCTCGACCCCCATTTCTATAAGGCGTGAGATTGCGCCCGCTGCGTCGTTTGTGTGGAGTGTCGAGAGCACCAGGTGTCCTGTGAGGGATGCGTGGATTGCGATCTCGGCGGTCTCGCGGTCGCGGATTTCTCCGACGAGCACCACGTCGGGGTCTTGTCGGACGATTGCCCTGAGTCCGGAGGCGAAGGTGAGCCCGATGGAGGTCTTCACCTGGATTTGCTGAAGCCCCTCAAGCTGGTATTCCACAGGGTCTTCGATTGTGATGATCTTTCGGAAGTCGGCGTTCAGCTGCTTCATGATGCAGTAGAGCGTGGTGGTCTTTCCCGACCCCGTGGGCCCCACAATCAGAATCATGCCGTGCGGCATGCTGTAGACCTGCTTCAGCTGTTCCATCGTGTCGGGGAGCAGCCCGACCTTGTCAAGCTCGAAGACAGAGGAGTCCTTCTGGAGAAGTCGGAGGACAATCGACTCGCCGTGCATGGTTGGGATTGTGGAGACACGGACGTCGATGGCGTTCATTCCCGCGCCGGTGAGTTCGATTCGCCCGTCCTGTGGGAGCCTTCGCTCCGCGATGTTCATTCCGCTGAGGAGCTTGATTCGGGAGGAGATTGCGGGGAACTGGCTGATGGGCGGCCGGAGGACGGTCTGGAGGAGTCCGTCGATTCGGAAGCGGATTTGGACATCGTGTTCATTGGGTTCGACATGGATGTCGCTGGCGCCGGTCTCCTGTGCGCGAGTGAAGATGTCGTTGACCAGCCGGACGATGGGCGCCTCCTTTGCGAGGTCCCTGAGCGCCTGCTCCGAGTCCCCGTCCACCCCCGCGAGATTCTCGTCCGGCCTGTCATAGACCGAGGAGAGGAACCGGTCCACGTATGAGCGCCGTGTGAGGATGAACTCGACCTGCACCTCGAAGAGATTGCGCCAGGTCTGGGCGAGATGCCCCACATGGTACGGGGATGCGACTGCTATCACCGTCTTGTCAGCCGTCCAGAGAATTGGGAGGCAGACCTCCGAGTTGAGGAAGTCGTATGTGACATCCGGGCAGAAGGGGATGTCCCTGGCCTCCTGTTCATCGAGGATTGGGAGGCCGGATGCCTGGGCGTAGATTTTCAGGAGGCTCTGGTCGTCAAGCTTTCCCTCGTCGACGAGTGCCTGGTCCAGCTGCTGTGTCCCGACCTGGATGGTGTCCTTGTCGGCGACCTTCAGCTGCTGTGCGACGAGTTCGCGGACTCTATCCGCCAGTTCTGTTCCCTGGATGCAGGTTGTGAAGGGGTTGTCGGGCATTTTGGGGGTTCGGATCGCGTTCAGTGCCTCGTGGGATCAGTACTTTTCGTCGTTCTGGTGCTTTGCGATCTCGTCAAGCGAGGCCTTGTAGCGCCGGATCAGTTCATCCTGGAAATTGTCGTCGTCAATCACGTTCACGGTGATAAGGACGAGGACTTCCGTGCGTGTGGTCTGTCGGCTGTCGTAGCCGAAGAGTGCGCCGAGATACGGGATGTCCCGGAGGAACGGGATTCCGCGCTTTGCGATGGTTTCGTTGTTCCGGACCATCCCCCCCATGAGGATTGTGGTATTGTCCTTGACAGTCATCACCGTCGAGATGTCCTTCTTCGTGAAGTTAGGCGCGTATGTGCTGTTCGTATTGGTGGAGGAGGTGGAGATGGCGGTCACCTCCTGCTCGATTTCAAGCCTGACCTCGTTGCCGGCGGTGATGCTGGGCGTGACCGTCATGATGACGCCGATGTCCTTGTATTCGTAGTTGGTGGAGGTGTTGCCGCTGGAGCTGGTGTAGCTGGTGGACTGGGTGGGGACAGCCACCTCTTCACCTGCCTGGAACTTGGCCTCCTGGCCTGAGACGACCACCAGCTGGGGCTCCGAGAGAATCTTCGTGCGGCCTTCGCCGGCGATTGCCGTGACGACTGCGAGGGGGTCCTTCGCCTTCTGGATGATCAGCCCGAGCCCTGGCGAAGACCAGTTGTTGATCGAGTCGATGATTGACGCATCGGTGCCTCCGAGCTTGCCTCCGAGCTTGCCGGCGCCGGCCCAGCCGCCGGAGGCATTCCAGTCGCCGTTCTTGACGAGCTTGCTGGCCGCGTAGCTGACGCCGAACTCCGTGGACTTGTCAAGGGTGACGTCGGCGATTATCGCCTTGATGGAGACCTGCCGCGAGGGCACGTCGTGCCGTTCCAGGAATGCGCGGATGAGCGCCCAGGTGCGCGGCGTCGTCTTGATGGTGAGCCGGTTGCTCTCCTCGTCCGCGAAGACGGTGACTTCCGTATCGAAGACCGATGTTCCGATCTTGTTGTTTTCGTTCTCCTTGTTGTTGTTGCTGCTGCTGCGGCTGGTGCTCCTGGAGTTCCTGGTGGAAGTGCTTGTGGTATTGCGTGTGTTGCTGGTATTCGACGTGGAGCTGGAGAGGCTGTTTGCAGAGGAGCTGCTGGACATGCCCCGGCTGGAGTTGCTGGAGGAGTTGCTGGAGGAGATGACGATTTCCGTGTTGAAGAAGGTCCCCAGGGCATCCGAGAGGCGGGAGACCGTCGTGCGCTTCACATTGTAGAAATAGATTTCCTCCTTGTCGAGGAGGTCGCTCCGGTCAAGGGCCTTCACCCACTTGCCAACCTCGTCGACCACCTCGGGAAGCGCTGCGGAGACGACGATGCATCCCATGCGGGGGAGGGCGGCCACCTTGATGGCGCCTCCGGAGGAGCCCGTGCCCGTCGCGACGGGATAGCCGAGGACGGGGAGGAGGGAGTTGAGTTCCTCGCCGATGACGGCGGCGTCCACCTCCGTGCACTGGAATGTTCCGCAGGGCCACTCACGTTCGCCCTTGTTGTCAATCCGTGCTATCAGCTCGCGGAGCTTCTCGATGTTTGCGGGGGCTTCGACGATGACGAGGGTATTGGAGTCCGTCAGGTCGGTGGTGGATGCGCCCTCCGTCATGAAGGGCTTGATGAGAGTGGCGACATCTGCGCTCTTCTTGTACCTGATTGGGATGAAGTCGACGACGACATTCGGCTGTCCTTCGGTTGCGAAGAGCTTGCGTTCCCGCGCCATCTTGTCGAAGGGCAGGATGTGTATGAAGCCGTTGTTCATGGAGGCGTATGCTCCCGAGAGCCAGAGGATGTGTTCGAATGTGGCCCACGCGTCTTCGGCGGTCATGGAAGTCTCCACGGAGAGCGTGACGGCGCCCTTGACGGCCGGGTCGATGAGATAGCTGAAATTGAGGAGCGACGGGCTGGCGAATGACGCGACCACCTCGGAGAGGTCCGCGGCATTGAATGCGAGGACGACCTCCACTTTGGTCTGGGGGTCGGGCAGGCTCTTGATGAGATTGTCGGGATATGGCGTGGTGGCGAGTTCGTTGTCATTCCTGCTGGAGATTCGCGTCGGCAGGTCTGCGATGCGCCTGTTGAGCGCGTCGTCCTGTGGCTTTTCCTCCTCTTCGACCTGGATTGAGGTCGTGTCCAGTGTCTTTGCGACATGTGTGAGGGTGTTGTTTCCGAAAGGCAGGGGGCGTGGTTCGCCTGTTGCAAGCTCGGGGCCCTTTGCGCCGCCGGTGGCGCATGAGGTCATCAGGAGCATTGCGCCGGTCGCCAGAGTCTGCAGAATCTTGGAGATATGTCTAGGCATCTTCATGCTATGAGGTGTGGAGATGATATTCAGTGGAAATCCTTTGCGGTGGCCGTGGTGGCGTCGCTATCTTGTGGGTGCGTTTGGCGAGAGTCTAGGCGTTGTGTCCGCGCCAGGCCTTCTGCGCCTGGGCGCAGTATTGTTTTGCTGGCGGACATTCTGCTCGACCTGGTTTCTGATTTGTTCGCTTCGGTCCGTGGGCGCCCCGGCTGGAGCGTTAGTGGCGTTCGTGGCGTTTGCGGTGTTGGCCAGCGGCATCACGTCATCCATGCCCGGTGGCGGCGGCGGCAGCCCCGGGTTGTCGGCGGCCCTCTCCTCCTCACGGCGCTGCGCCTCCTGTTCCTGCTGGGCATTGCGCTGGCGGATGGAAGCCTGGCGCTGGTCCTCCTCGGCCTGGCGCTCCTTCTGCCTGGCGGCGGCGGCCTGGACTGCATCGTCACGCCGCTTCGTGGCATCCGCACCGGCGTAGTTGATGTAGAGCTTGATTGTCTCGCTTCCACGGACGACCTCCACCATCTTCTGGGAAGGGTAGATCGCCTTGAGGATGTATCCTGTCTTGTTGATTGGGTCACCCTCCTTGAAAATCAGCTTTTCGGGCTGCGTGCCCTCCTCGGTTTTCTGGGCCTGCTGTGGCTGGTTTCCGCCCTGGGGGCGCCTGGCCTGGGCGGTATTCGTCCTGCGGCGTGCCGCCTGCTGCTTGCTTCGGAGGACTGCCACGGGCGTCGGGTAGCTTCCGACGGGGGAGATTTGCGCGATGCCCACGAGTTCGAACTCGAAGTTCTGTCCTGCCAGGGCTGCGGCCGCGGCGGCCGCCTCCGCCTCCGCGTCACCGGGTTCAGCTTCGGCTCGTGTCGGCATGAAGAGCGACTCCCTCCAGAGGTCTTCCAGGGATGCGGATGCCGGCAGCGCGTCCGGGTTGGCCGTCTTTTCGGCCTCCTGGGGCTTCTGCGCATTCTTTTCTGCGGCGGTGGCGGGGGTCTCCTTGGCCTCCAGGCGCGAGGCGGGCAGCGGGGCGGGGGGCTTTGCGGTGAAGACCTTGACCGTCCCGATGGCGGTCGCGACAATCAGCACCGCATTTAGTATGAGCCAATGGAATCCAGTCATTGTTTACGTCTTTTATGGGAAGGTGGCGGGTTTCCGTCGGCGCTAGTTTCTCCCGCGGGGCTTCGTGTCGGTCGTGGCGGGGGTGGTGGATGGTCCCGCGAGCCCCAGGAATGTCAGCGTGTCGCTGTTGAGGACCTGGATCTTGAAGCGTGCGCTCATGTTGACGGATGTGGGGTTTTTTGCGTTGTCGGGCTGTATCTTGCAGTATTCCCAGCGGAACTTACGCCCCTTCGGGCTGTTGCGGAGCTGGGTGAAGAAGCGGGAAAGGTCCCTCATGGAGACATTCTTGAAGTCGACGGAGAGAATCACCTCCTGGAGGCAGGAGCCGTTCTTCTCCTTGCTGACATCCACCTTCTGGCTGCCTGTGGCGCTGGCGAGCTGCGAGAGCCGCGTAATGCGGTTGAACTCGCTTGCGATTTCCTGGTCGACCTTCGCCCCCGGGCTGGACGGCACCCAGAAGGGCGCCGTGAGATCCTGGATTGACCTCATGTCGGCGACGCGGTCCTGGTATCCCTTGCGGGCGACGAGCAGATCCCCCTGGAGGGACTTCAGCTTTCGGAGGCGTTCCTCCACAAGCCCTTCCGTGGGAATCTCAATCATAGGAAGATAGCGTTTGAGGACCAGCAGGAACACAAACACCATCAGGACGAGTAGTATGGTCTGTCTTGTCTTCTGCTTCATGGTGGCTACTCCTCGACGCCCTCCACGTCTTCCACGTCCTCCTCGATGACCTCAATCTCCTCCTCGAGTTCCTCGGCCTCCTGCTCCTGGAGAAGCTGGCGGGCCTTCTCCAGTCGCGCGGCCTCCTTCTGCCTGCGCTCCTCCTCGCGGGCGCGCAGTATCTCGGCTTCGACGGGGGTGTCGTATCTGGCGACGGCCTCGAACCGCTGCGTGAAGACCCCGCTGTTCATCGTGCTGAGGCGCTCAGTGACATCGCCGAGGAACTTCGAGTCCTCGAGCTTCGAGGTGAGCTCCAGGTCCTTCGTGTCGCCCCGCACCCTGAAGGAGACATTTCCGTCGCGCCACTCGAATGCGTCTCCAATCCAGTGTGTCTGCGGGACAGTGCGTGTGACTGCGAGCAGTGCGGACGGCATGTCGGGGTCGCTTGGGGTATTGTCGATGAGTTCCTGCTTTATGAGAGCCGCCCTTTCGTTGTACTTCGGGTCGACGAGTTTTTGGAGCTGGTCCAGTTCGGCCTGTGTCTTGCGCATTGCCTGGTCGACCTGGCGCAGCTGTGCGGAATACCCGGAGAGATTTCCGGCCAGGGAGTAGACTGCGAGTGCGACGATGAAGAATCCAAGGCATGCCGCCAGAATCTTCGAGGGGATGTTGCGCCGTGCGCGGAAGCGTTCCGGCAGCGGAACCATTGTGTGGTGGTCCTCGTTGACGCAGCTGGTGAGGCCGTAGATGCCCAGGACTATTGCGGACGCGAAGCTCAGCTGGGCGGCTCGGTCAAGGTCAGAAATCGGCCCGAGGGCGCATGCCTTCGGCGGCACGGCCTGGGAGAGCGAGAGGGGCTCGTCCTCCCCGTGGGGAATGATGGCGCGCCCACCCTTGCCGGGCGCGTATTCGTAGATTCCCTCGGTGGCATGGCTAGCCGGCAGGACGAGGCTTTCCCCTGCGAGGACGGGATCCAGGGCGACCGGGGCCGGCAGGAGTGCGTCGATGTGGTGGAGTCCGTCCGCCGCCTTGAGCCAGCTTGCCCAGTGTTCCGACCGCACATAGAAGAGTCGGACGGGGCGTGTGGCGTCCTTGGCGCCTTTTGGCAGCAGCCTGTATCCCCAGAGCAGTTTTTCCTGCGGGATTGGAGTCTGCTTGCGCAGTTCGAAGGAGAGTGCGCTCTTGAGTTCGTCGCTCTTCAGCGTGGCGGGCATCTCCAGGTCCGCCATGCCCCATCCCTGGCCGTTTCCGCCTGCGATGATGTATACGCTGTCGTCTGCTCCGAGTGCCTTCATTGCATTGAGTAGCAGTTCGGCGAGGGAAGCACCGTCCTTGTTGAGTTCGCCATGCCAGCACGCCTCGACTGCGCATGAGTTGTGCACGGCGTGCACGCGGACTGCATTGCAGGAGTCGGTCGTCCAGGTGACGGCTATGGCCTTTGCTCGGGAAGTGTTCACTGTGTGGGCGTGTGGAGAGTGAAGAGTCTTGTTTCCTCCGCCTCGTTGGCGGGGGGGGTGTTGCGGGAGTGGGCCGTGTCTCGTGTTGTCCGGGGGCGCGCAGGAAACGCCCGCCCGTCGGATTTATTGTGCCAGTCCCGTCAAATCCGTGTGTTCAGCGAAGGGCTCGAGGTTGCTTCGGAAGTCTTCCGGCGTTGGCGCGGTGAAGACCATCCGTTCTCCCGTGGAGGGATGTGGAAATGCAATCTTCCATGCGTGGAGCATCTGCCGATGGGCGTGGAAGGGAGGGGAGTTCGACGGCCCCCCGTAGAGCCTGTCACCCAGGACGGGATGCCCGATGTGGGAGAGATGGACCCGGATCTGGTGGGTGCGCCCCGTATAGAGGCGAACTTGCAGAAGGCTCATACCCTTCTCCTCGGCGACGACGCGGTATTTCGTCAACGCCTCCTTCCCCGTTGCGAGGACGGCGAAGCGCTGCCGGTTTTTCGGGTCGCGCCCGATGGGGGCCTCGATTGCCCCGGAGGGCTCCTTGAAGTGCCCCCGGGCAATCGCGAGGTAGATCTTGTCGACGGCGCGTTCCTGGAAGCTCTTCTTGAGGGCGGCGTGGGCCTGCGGGGTGCGTGCGACCACCAGGACTCCGGACGTGTCCTTGTCAAGGCGGTGGACGATTCCGGGGCGGCAGGGGTCTTCTCCGACCAGCGCAAAGACCTCTGGTTCCCTGAAGAGCAGTCCTGCCACGAGAGTGCCGGTCTCGGAGCCGGCGCCCGGATGGACTGCGATTCCCGCGGGCTTGTTCAGGACGAGGACATCCCCGTCTTCGTGGAGGATCTCCAGCTTCATCTCCTCGGGTTGCGGCGTGGATGCCTCTGTGTCGGGTTCGGGGAGCGCGTACTCCACGATGTCGTCCGGTTCCAGCCTGAGTCCGGGCTTTCCCGGCTCGCCGTTCACGGTTGCCGCGCCCGCTGCGATGAACCTCTGGATGGCCGTCCGCGAGAACTCCGGATGCCGTCCAAGCAGGAGCATGTCCAGCCTGGTTCCCGCCAGCATCCCGTCGATGGAGATGGTGGTCTTTCCTGTCATCTTCCCTTGCCCGCGGTGCGGTTGTTTTTCCTGCGGACTGCATCCCATACGAAGACGGCGAGGGTTGCCGGCACTATGACGAGGACGGTCGTCCACTGTGCGGGGGTGAGGACATTCTTCGCGTGGTAGTCCCCCCTGAGGAATTCAAGGAAGAAGCGGGCGGCGCAATATCCGAGGAGATAGACGAAGAAGCGCCGTCCCTCCAGGATTCTCCTGCGTTCGCAGAGGAAGATGATTCCCGCGATTGCGAAGCAGCAGAGTGCCTCGATGAGCTGGGTCGGGATGACAGGCAGGGAGCAGGTTGCGCCTTCGGGAAGCTGCCCCAGGATCAACTGGGTGTTGAAGACGTCGTTGCATCCGTCGGGATACTGGACTCCGCCAAAGTGGCTCCAGGGGCGCCCGAAGCAGCATCCGTTGAAGAGGCATCCGAGGCGCGCAACCCCGTGCCCCACGGCAAGCACGGGCGCAACCAGGTCCCCCAGCGCTCCGCAAGGCCACTTGCGGACGCGGCAGTAGACCAGCGCCGCGAGAAAGCCCAGGATGAAGCCGCCCTGGAAGACAAGGCCGCCCTGCCAGACGCGGAAGATTGCGGCGGGGTCGTGGGAGAAGTATTCCGTCCAGAAGCGGCGCACATATTCGGCGCGTGCGCCAATCAGCCCTGCGACGATGCAGAGCGCCAGGAGCGACGGCACGTCGTCCTGCTTCAGGAAGGTGCTTTTCCTCGCCCGCAGTGTCAGCATGAAGTACGAGACGAGCATCGCGGTTGCCGCGAAGACTCCGTACCAGCGCAGCTGGAGGCTTCCGAGTTCCAGGATGACCGGGTCGGGCATTGTCATGCTACTGGCTGTTCCCTGTGTCCGAAGATTGCGGTGCCGATTCGGACAATCGTCGCGCCTTCCTGGATGGCGATCTTATAGTCGCTGCTCATTCCCATTGAGAGTTCCGGGATCGCCTCCCCCCGGATGTCCTCGATTCTTCTCCTCAGGTTTCTGAGCCCTGCGAAGACCAGCCTCAGGATTTCCTCATCCATTCCCATGGGCGCCATTGTCATGAGCCCCACGATTGGCGCCTGGAGGTCTGAGGGGATTCTCCTGACGGCTTCGATGAGCAGCTCGGGGTCGAATCCGAACTTGCTTGGCTCGCCGGAGATATTCACCTCGAGCAGCAGTTTCGGGCGTACGTTCAGCTCTGCGGCGGTCTCCTGAATCTTCTTGAGGAGCTTCAGAGAGTCCACCGAGTGGATCCAGGATGCGGTTTCGAGGGCGGCGCGAACTTTGTTGAGCTGGAGATGTCCAATCAGGTGCCATTCGACTTCGGGGGGTAGGAGCTGGGACTTTTCCTCGAGCTCCTGCACGCGGTTTTCGCCAAAGCAGGGCTGCCCGGCTTGGAAGACCTCGCGGACATCCTCCGCGGGAAATGTCTTGGAGACAGCCAGAAGCTTTACGTCCTCGGGCGAACGCCCTGCCTCCACGGCGGCTTCCGCCACCATGCGGCGGACGGAGAGGTAATTATCGACGAGTGTGCTCATAGGGCGAGTGATTTACGGGGTATGTTAATTGCCTTTGTTTGAAAAACGACCTGCATGCCCGGCGTGCGACGTGTCTGTAGAACCACTTACAATAAATGCCAAACGGAAAAGTGTCCGTGGAAGAATCCCAAGAAGAACCACTTGCATACAAGGATGGGCTGCATCCCACCGCCAGCGAGAAGGAGTTGGACGGGCTGCTCGCCGACTGGGTCGGGGAGGATGCCGCGCCTGGAGTCCTGGGCGCACTCCATAGGCGGCCCAGGTCCATCGCATCCCTTGTGGATGAGCAGCTTGGCAGGCTGAGGGCCGATGACAGCGCGCTTCTGGAGCGCATCGGCGGCTCATGGAGCGAGCTGGTCGGCGCGGAGACGTCGCGCCATCTCACGCCCCTGGAGATCAAGGGCGACACCCTCGTCATTTCCGCCGCGAACCAGACCTACCTCTTTGTCTTCCAGCAGCCCCAGATGCGGGAGCCAATCCTGAGGAACCTCTCCAATTTCACGAACGGTCGCATCCAGAAGTGCCGGTTTGTCTCCCCTGGACGCCGATGAGGGCCGACCCCTCCTCCTCTTCTGTCCTTTGACAGCAATCAAATACACACATAGAATGAAGAAGCTATTCCTGACGTTTTTTGCCGCGCTGACGGTCGCGGTGTCTTCGGTTGCCCTTGGCCAGGGCCTGACCTATTCCGGGGTGTCGGAGCTGATGGACAGGGAGGTCGTGCGTGCGGAACTTCCGCTGATTTCCCAGACTCCCGGCATGATGCTCATTGCGCGGGGGACGGTCTCCGCCTTCCTGAGATACCACTACTCGGAGGTCGAGTTTACCCCCCAGCTCTGTTCCCAGTGGTACGTGAACTACTTCCAGATGCTGGACCCCATGAAGATCTACTTCCTGAAGTCCGACCTGGAGGAGTTTGCCGGATACGAGGAGAAGATAGGCGTCCGTGGACAGCCCAATGTCGACTTTGCCTTCAAGGTCTACCGGAGATTCCTGGAGCGCCTGCGTGAGTGGGCGGTCTTCACCTACGCCGCATACGAGCCCGACAGGAACTACGACTTCTCCGAAAAGGAGTACATCGTCGTCTACGACAAGCCCGAGGACCACGACTGGCCGGCCACCGACGAGGAACGCCAGGCGCTCTGGCGCCTCAGGGTCAAGAATACGCTGCTGGCGGACATGCTGACGCAGAAGGACATCGAGGCTCGCAAGAAGGATGTGAAGCCCGGCGGGGCGTCCGGGGAGGAGCACCGCGCCGTCTATACGCCGCCGCCGATTCGGCTTCGCAGCCAGAACGCGGTCGTCAACACCTTCATCAACCACAAGAATGCGGAGCCGCTGGAGGTGCTCAGCTACTTCCTGAACGCCTTTGCGGGGTTGCTCGACCCCCATACATGCTATTTGGCTCCCGACAGGAAGGAGGACTTCGACATCGGCATGTCGCTCTCCCTCCAGGGCATCGGGGCGACTCTCACCTCCCGTGACTCGTATACCGTCGTGGTGAGCCTGGTTCCCGGCGGCCCGGCCGCCACCGACGGGCGCCTCAAGCCCGGGGACAAGATTGTCGCCGTCGCCCAGTCTGCCGAGGAGGAGCCCAATGTCGTCATCGGGATGCCGCTTTCGAAGGTGGTGCGCCAGATTCGCGGCGTGAAGGGGACGGGCGTCTACCTGACCATCCAGCCGGAGAGTTCGCAGTCGGAGTATGTTCTCCGCCTGACCCGCGACGAGATCAAGCTGAAGGAGTCGGAGGCGCAAAGCACCCTCCACACCGTCGACGGCAAGCGGATTCTCAACATCTACCTGCCTAGCTTCTACCGGGACTTCAACGGATACGGCAAGAAGCGGGACGCCAAGAGCACCACAAACGACGTGCTGCGGCTCCTGAGGGAGGCCCGTGCATCCGGTCCCGTGGACGGAGTGATTCTGGACATGCGGGACAATGGCGGCGGCTCCCTTGAGGAGGCAATCCTGCTTACAAGCGCATTCCTGCGCGCCGGTGGCGGCGGCATGGTGCGAAGCGCAATCGTCCAGACCCGGGACAGCGACTGGAATGTGACCGTGCGCACTGACGAGACGTCCGGCGCGGAGTATGCCGGCCCGCTGATGGTGATTGTTGACAGGGGCGCCGCGTCTGCCACCGAGATTCTGGCCGCATGCCTCCAGGATACCGCCCGCGCCGTCATCGTCGGAGACCCGGGCACCCACGGCAAAGGCACCGTCCAGACGGTGGTCGACCTTGGGTCCCTCCCCGAAATCCGGCGCAACGTCAAGCTTCTTGGCTCCCAGGAGCCAGGCTCCCTCAAGATGACCATCCAGAAGTTCTACCGTGTGACGGGAGGTTCCACGCAAATCAAGGGCGTTGCGCCGGACATCCAGTTCCCGTCCTTCCAGATGGCGTTCCGGAATACCGAGGCGGACTTGCCCCATGTCCTCCCCTGGGACGAGATTGCCGGCGCGACGCGCGTCGTGCAGACGCGGCTCAGCCATTTCCTGCCGGAGCTCCAGAAGTTCTACAAATCCGAAATCGCCACGACCCCGGAGTTCGTCCGATACGCGAAGGAGGTCGAGGAGTACATGGAGTTCCGCGAGGACCGCAAGATTCCCCTTGAACTCGCCGAAAGGGAGGCCTACCGCGAAAGGGAGATCCACGCCGCACGCCGCATCCGCCACTATCAGCCAAACCGCAAGGGCGATGACCAGGAAAGGCTCCATGACGCGGACGAGTCAATCTACGACGACGGTGCGCCCCGGGAGGATGTCGTCCTCGATGCGTCGCTGAAGATCATGGGGCGCATGATCGAACTTGACGCAGAAAACGACAACAAGGCATTCAGCCTCCCGTGACGGGTGGCCGGCCGATGGCAACCACATCAGATTAATCAGGACTACGCAATGGACAAGGCCACCGAAAGGCTCTTTTCGAGAGGCAATGGATTTCTGGGCACCGAATACCCGATACTCTGCGGGGCGATGACCTGGGTGAGCACGCCGGAACTGGTGGCGGCTGTCTCAAACGCGGGCGCATTCGCGGCTCTCGCGGGCGGAAACATGCCCCCGAAGCTGCTGGACGAGGCAATCGACCGCACGTCGGCATTGACAAGGCGCCCGTTTGCGGTCAATGTCATCACGCTGGGCCCGTCATACAAGGACCACCTGGCGCTCCTTCAAAACCACCACGTCCCGTTTGTGGTATTCGCAGGGGGACTTCCCAGAGACACGGAAATCGCCGCCATCAAGGCGACCGGCGCAAAGGTGCTCTGCTTCGCCTCAACGGAGATGCTCGCACAGCGGCTGCTTTCGTTCGGGGTGGACGGATTGATCCTCGAGGGCACCGAGGCGGGAGGGCATATAGGCCATGTCTCGCTTACGGTCCTGCTGCAACAGGTGCTCTTCCACTGCGATACGGTGCCGGTCTTTGTCGCCGGGGGAATTGCGACGGGGCGCCTCATGGCCCATCTCCTCATGCTCGGCGCCGCGGGAGTGCAGCTGGGAACGCGCTTCGCCGTCGCAAGGGAGTGCAATGTCCATCCCGACTTCAAGAAGGCGCTCATCAACGCATCCGCACGGGATGCGCAGCCTGCGGGGCAGCTGGACTCGGGGCTTCCCGTGGTCGCCGTCCGGGCGCTCCGGAACGAGGCCACAAGGGAGTTTGAACGGCTCCAGGTGAATCTTATCGCGCAGCTGGACGCGGGGCACATCTCCAGAAAGGAGGCGCAGGCGCAGGTGGAACACTTCTGGGTGGGAGGACTACACCGGGCCGCCGTGGACGGGGATGTCAGAAGGGGTTCCGTGATGGCGGGGCAGTCCGTGGGCCTCGTTGACAGGGAGGAATCCGTCGCGGATATCATTGCCGACCTGGTTTCGGAGTGCGACCGGGAAGTCATACGGACAAGGGGAATCCTTGGTTAGGTGCAGGGGAAAGCCCGTCCTGCGCAACGCAATAATCCGATTCCATAAAAATGTCCTTCAAGTCACATGTCCCGCAAAGCGGAATTGCGCTCGTGGGATTATCTTTCGTCGACAGGCGCACGAATCGCTCCGCATTGTCACATTTGTTGACACATCCCATCCCCCAGCAAAAACGAGAGGAACAGGAACATGGCTGAAAACAAGAATGATTTCCGCTACGCAGTTGGTCCCAGCAAGGTGCCTTGGACGGCTGTCGGAGAGTATTACAATGCCGACGACGTGAAGGAGTTCGTGAAGTTCCTTCTGCCCGACAAGGAAGGGAAGCCCGGCTATGACGAGGCGTTCGCAAAGGTCAGCGGCGACATTGACTCGCTTGCGCGCGTCGCATCCCGTGCCTCGAAGCTGACTCTCGGAGACCATGTCGTCGCGGCCGAGGCGGCTGCCAGGAAGACATTCAATTCGAAGTACGCCCTTCTGACCAACTGCTGGACTTCCGGAATGGAGATCGGCTTCAAGCTTTCGGGCGTCGAGCCTGGCGACGAGGTGATTATGCCCGCAATCACATTCATCGCGACGATGTCGTATCCGCTCTCGATCGGGGCAAAGATTGTCTTCGTGGACGTCGATCCCGAGACGATGAACATGGATCCCGCCGACCTTGAGAGGAAGATCACCCCGAAGACCAAGCTAATCGTCCCAGTCCACCTGGGTGGCTATCCCTGCGACATGGATCCCATCATGGAGATTGCCAACAGGCACGGCATCTACGTGATGGAGGACGCCGCCCATGGCATGGGGGGCATGTACAAGGGGCGGTATCTTGGTGCGATCGGCCACTTTGGCGGCTTCTCCCTCCACGAGGTGAAGAACATCACTTCGCTGGGCGAGGGCGGCATCCTTCTCACCAACGAGGACTTTGCCGGGAAGCAGCTTCCTCAGGCCCGTTTCCTTGGCCTGGACGGGTCGCGCCAGATCAAGGACTGGCTCTACGACATCGTTTCCCTGCGGGACCGCTTCGGCAATGTCAAGATCGCGGGCAACTCATCCATCACGGAGGCCCAGGCACTCGGCCTTGAACTCCAGATGGCGCGCCTGGACCAGATCATCGCCGCAAGGCGCAAGGCGGCCGAATACACGAATTCGGTCCTTGCCGAGGAGGATGGCATCCTCATCGAAAGGCAGGACACTCCCGATACCTACGGGACGCACCACCTCTACCTGCTGAGGATAGACCCGCAGAAGATCGGCGGCGACATCCGCGCCCTCGAGAAGAAGCTCAAGGAGAAGGGGCTTACGAACATCACCCACTTCGGGCCGATGTACCGCTTCCAGGTGATGAAGGACCTTGGATATGACGAGGACGCCATCGCGGCGACATGCCCCGTCACCGAACGCATGTTCTACACCTCCTACACGCATCTGCCCATCTACAACCTCACCCAGGAGCAGATCGAGTACCAGGCGCAGGCAATCGTCGAATCCGTCCGCGAAATGAAGAGCGGAAAGTAGGTCGGCTCCGCCGTCGGATGCAAAGCGGCGCAGGAGCGGGGGTGGCGATGTCGTTGACGTGCGCCTCGCCTCTCTTCTGCGCCCGTTTGATGTGATTCCCCGGCACGGATGCGGATTGTCAAATTCACAACAACGAACAAACAGGACAGAACCATGCGCAATCTGAGCAAGATTTCCCCCGACTGGTGGGACTACACGACTCTCGACAGGGACATTCTCGACGCGGCGGCCAAGCTGACGCTGGAGGATCTTCCGAAGCTACAGCGGAAGGGGTTCAAGATCAATGTCTTCGACACGCTCCAGGAGTTCTACGCGGCCGAGGCGCTTGAATACGTGGAGGTCTTCCAGAAGGCGACCGCCTCGAATCCCTGCGGAGTCTGCGGCCCAATCGGCCCCACGGAACAGCTCCCGATTGTCGCGCAGATTGTCAATTCCCTGGGAATCAGCCTGAAGCACGCACATTTCTGGGGGATGGACGAGTGGCTCGTGGACGGCAAGGCGGCGGGCCGCGACTTCCCGCTGGGCTTCCAGAAGGCCGACCGCGAACTCTGCTTCGACCGCATTCGCAGGGAACTGGCGATTCCGGAGGAGAATCTCCACTTCCCCACCGAGAATCCGGAGGAGTACATGAAGTCCTTCGACGAGTTCCACTGCATGCTCATGCAGGGGGGGCAGGGCGAGACGAAGCACTGGGCGTTCAACGACCCGGTCCAGCGTCTCGGCCAGTACGCCGATAATCCCCCGACGCCGGAGGAGTATCTGAAGCTGCACACGCGCATCGTCAAGCTCCATCCGATTACGCTCATCCAGAACGCCCGCACAAGCGGCGGCGGCACGGTCCAGAATGTGCCGACCCAGGCAATCAGCGTCGGGCCTGTTGAGACCTGGAAGTGCGACCGCGTCTCCATCTGGCATCCCGGACACCACGACAACCCCTTCGGGCAGAGGCTCTCCACGTATATGATCGCCAACAGGATTGCGGACAGCGCGGTGCCGATGTCGCTTCTCTCGCTCCACCCGGATGTCACCTTCAACTTCTACCGTGGCGGATTCGGTGTCTGCGACGTCGAGATGCACTAGTCTGCCGCATTGCAGGAAACAACCATGTCGGAGGTCGGAAGCATGCCTGATAAGATCCGCGCCCTTGCCATCGGATGCCACCCCGATGACATCGAATTCGCAATGGCCGGCACGATGCTGAATTTGCAGAAGGCCGGCTGCGAGATACACTTCATGACAGTGGCAAACGGCTCCCTGGGCACCAACAGCCAGGGACGGGGCGACATCGCCGCGCGACGCCATGCGGAGTGCCTGGAGGCGGCGAATCTTGTCGGGGCAGTCTTCCACGACCCGATATGCGACGACATCGAGGTCTTCTACACATACGAGAACATCTGCCGCGTCGCGGACGTCGTCCGTGAGGTGGATCCGTCGATTATCCTGACCCATGGGCCATACGACTACATGGAGGACCATGTCTGCACCGGCAAGCTCGCCGTCACGGCGGCATTCTGCCGTGGGATGACGAATCTGAGGTGCAGGCCCGGCTCGGTGCCGACCCTGCGGGATGTGGCGCTCTACCACTCAATGCCCCATTCGATCACAGACCAGCTCAACCGGCCTGTGGAACCGGATTTCTACGTCGATGTGACGGAGGAAATGGAGACAAAGCGCGAGATGCTGCGGAGGCACGCCAGCCAAAAGGAGTGGCTCGATGTCTCCCAGGGAATGGATGCGTATCTGGAGGACATGGCGTCCCGCAGCCTCCACTACGGGAGAAAGTCCGGATGCTTCGAATTCGCCGAAGGCTGGATCCGGCATAACCCGCTGGGATTCTGTCCCCAGGACTACAATCCCCTCGTGGACCTCCTCGGGAAAAAGGTTCACGCGGCAGACACCACGGATTGCCGGAAATAACACCCCGAAAGACTGAGTGCGAATGGCGAATATGCGTAGAGGAATCATCGGGGCCGGAAACTGGATTGTGGATGAAATCCGGCATCTGGACCGCTGGCCTGGCGAGGGAAATCTCGCAAATATCATCAGGGAGGAACTGCCGGCGGGAGGAGGCGGGGCGCACAATGTCCTGATGAACCTCGCAACAATCGCCGGAGACGCAATCCCGCTCTTCGCAGTGGGATGCGTCGGAGATGACAAATATGGAGAATTCCTGACAAAATCCGCCAATTCCGCAGGCATTGTGACAGATGGCCTTCGGAAGGAGCCTGGCATTCCGACCAGTTACACGACGGTGATGTCCTCCGACGGCAAGCGCACCTTTTTCCACAACCATGGTGCCAACGACTCCCTTTGCGTTGCGGACTTTGATGATGTCGACTACGGTGCGCGGATCTTTTATCTTGGCTATCTTCTGCTTCTTGGCGGGCTTGACGCCCCCGATGCGGAGTACGGCACCTGCGGCGCCAGGGTGCTTCGTGGCATGCGCGACCGCGGGCTGCTGACAGTCCTCGACCTTGTCTCGACGGCTCCGGAGCTCTTCCACAAGGCGGTTGTCGCCGCGATGCCCGGCACGGATGTGCTCGTAATCAATGAGATCGAGGCCGGGAACGCCTTTGGCGACATGGTCAGGCTCCCCGACGGCTCCCTTGACTTCAAGGCGCTTTCCGCCGCCGCCGTCAAGTTCTTCGAGGCAGGTCTTCACCGACTGCTGGTGATTCACTATCCCGAGGGCTCCTATGCCCTTGACGCGGACGGCACGGAAACCATTGGACGCTCATACGCCGCGCCGTCAATCGCCGGCTCCACCGGCGCGGGAGACGCATTCTGCGCCGGAATCCTCTATGCGCTTCACGAGGGCATGCCGACGGCGGAGGCGCTCCGGCTTGCGGCCGCCAGCGCATACTTCAACCTCACCGATGCAAGTGCGACAGGCGGGGCAGTCCCGCTTTCGACGCTCATGGAATTCATGCAGTCACAGGCATAGCCGCAATGAACAGAACCTTTATCGGAATTGGCGCGGGTCCCATCCAGACGGGGATTTTCGTCGCGGGTGCATTCCAGGGCGGATTCGACCGGATCGTCCTGGCGGAGGTAGATTCGGCCGTGGTATCGGCTGTCCGTGATAGTGGTTCGATTACCGTGAACACTGCCGGCAGCGAGGAGGTCACCTCCAGGACCTACACCGGCATCGAGATTCTGAATCCCAATGAAGCCGCGGACCGTGCAAGGCTCGTGGAGATTGCCAAGGACGCCCTGGTCTTCAACACGGCGCTTCCGTCGACGAGGTTCTATCCCTCCTGCGCCTCCTGGATGCGGGAGGCCTTTCTCGCGAATCCCGCGGCTCCGCGGTATCTCTACTCCTCGGAGAATTCGACGACCGCCGCCGCCGAGCTCAAGTCGGCCGTCAATCTGCCGGAGCTTCCGGCGACATACTATCTCGACACTGTCATCGGGAAGATGAGCAAGGTCTTCACGACTGCCGAAAGCGATCTGCCGCCCCTTGCGCCGGGTCTCCCAAAGGGGCACCTCGTCGAGGAGTTCTCGACCATCTACACATCCTCCGCGCCAAATGTGGAGGATTTGGGAATCGTCAATCTCTATCCGAAGGCGGACCTGGTCCCCTTCGAGGAGGCAAAGCTCTACGGGCATAATGCGTCGCACCTCCTCCTGGCGCTGCTGGCAATGCAGCGCGACTGCACATATATGAGCGATGCGGCCGGATTCCCGGAGATAGTGGAGTTCACTCAAAGGACTCTTATCAATGAATGCGGAGCCGCGCTCTGCAGAAAATATGCCGGCGTGGACGAGTACTTCACCCCGGAGGGCTGGGAGAGGTGGGCCGTGGGGCTGATTCGCAGAATGACCTCGCCGCTCCTTGCCGACGCGGTCGCCCGCGTCGCCAGGGATCTCCCCCGCAAGCTGGGGTGGGATGACAGGCTGGTGGGCGCCCTCAGGCTGTGCAACTCCCAGAATGTCCCTGCGCCTGGACTCACTGCCGGAGTCGGAATCGCGTTGCGCTTCGCCGCCATCGACAGCCTCCTTGACTCCGACTGGAAGGAGAGGCCGGGCGCCGCGGAACTGGCGCACGCGCTGCGAATGCACCAGTGAGGAAGCCGGGCGTCCCCCGCGGAAACATCCTCCACCGGGAATCCCCGGGTGCGGCATGAAAAAAGGCGGCCTCCCCATCGGGAAGCCGCCTTTCCTGTGCAATCGCACTATGCTGTCAGACTACATGTAGAGTGGTCCGAGGAACTGGCATGCGCGGAAGTCGTCGTTGCCGAAGCGCTGCCACATGGTCGGGCGGAAGATATCCTCCTCTGGCACGTTGCACATGTCCACGGGGATTCTGAGCATCGCCGCGAGTGTGACCAGGTCCGCTCCGATGAGTCCGAAGGAGCTTCCGTCGTGGTTGGGGCTGATGTCGTTCATGTATTTGAACGAAGTCATCCCCCTGGGTGTCCAGAATGTCTGCGGCCATGTCGGGTCGGTGACCTTGCAGATATGGTCCTGGACCTTCTTCGGCAGTTCGACCGACTCGCCCTCGACGATTGAGAATGTGAGCATGTTGTCGACGCAGTTCATTCTGTACGAGGTCATCGGGATTCCTCCCGGCGTGGTGAACTGGCTGGAGAGCCCGTCCCCCGGGAAGTATGTGAGGGCGGCGTTCATGTAGTTTGTGCCCTTGAGGAGTGCCTTGAGGAGCGCGTCCTGGAGCTTCTTGTCGCCGTTGTACATCTTCCAGAGTTCCTGGATGGAGACATCCTTTCCGACCTTTGCGAGTTTCCAGAGGTCGACGCCGTATTCGAGGGCGGCGGCTCCGGAGTTGCGCTTGTCGATGATTCCGTTGGGGCAGATCTTGCTGACATCGACCCCTGTCGCCTTCTTGATTGAGTTGGGCGTCCAGTTTGTGCGGATGTCTGCGAAGAGCTGCGGCGCGCCGCCGGTGAGGAGGCTTCCGAAGAGCATGCCCATGCCGTTCTTCGAGTCGTTTTCGGTCGCCCATGGCGTGGGTGCGTGGAAGCCGTTCCAGTCCCAGGAGGAGTTCATGAGGCTTTCGGTGACGTCGAAGTTCGGGTTGAAGTCCGTCCACTGGCGCTGTCCCTGGGAGCCTCCGACGATTGCGTTGACGCCCTGCGCGTATTCCACATTCGGGGTGAATCCCTGCTTCTTCGCGGCCTTTGCGTCGCAGAGGACTGCGTTTCCGTGGAGGAGGTCCCGGCAGATGAGGGTCATCTTGAGGCACTTCTCGACGAGTTCCTTGTTGCTTGTTCCGAAGCACCTGTCCTCGGGCTTGTTGCGCCAGGTCTTCTTGAAGGCGTCAAACCACTTGACCGCCCGCTTGAATTCGTCGTGGTCGTAGTAGTTTGCCTGGATCCGGCCATTGATGATGCACTGGTCTACGGAGACGACTCCCATGCCGAGGTACTGTCCGAAGAGGTTTCTGCGGACATCGCTTCCGATGATGCCCATTGCCACGCCGCCGACGGAGAGGTAGTTCTTTCCGCGCATGTATCCGACTGCGGCTGCCGCCCGCGCGAAGCGCAGGATTCTGGTGGAGACGTAGTTGTTCAGGGGGCCTTCCTCGTCTTCCAGGTCAGGGGAGTAGACGCAGAAGATCGGGCGCTTCTTTTCGTCCATGCATGCGCAGAAGGCCTTCAGCCACACTGCGCCGGGGCGGTCGGTCTGGTTGAGGCCGTATGCGCACTGCTGCCATTCCGAGGAGCCGATGCCCATTCCGGCTCCCACCAGCTCGTCGATATAGCTCCAGGAACGGCCAACCCAGATGTTGGCGGAGACGCCCTGGGACGCGTAGTATTCCTGGGCGCGTGCGGCGGTGCGTGCGCCGTAGACGATTTCCGGGGCGACGACGACGCGGACGGGCTTGCCGTCGGGCAGAAGGACGTTGCTGGTGATCAGGTCATAGACCTTTTCGACCATTCTCCAGGTGCGTTCGACATTGTCTTCGTGCGCGCCGACTCGTCCGTCCGCCACAGGTGTGATGGCGATTGTGGTGATTGGGCCGAGGATTTTTCTGTCGGCGTCCTGGAAGCTTCTCGGGGTGTTGGCGAGCTTGTTGAAATCCGGGCGTTCAGATTTTGCCATGATTCCTCCTAGTTTGTGTCTTTGCATTTTTTAGGCGCTCTCATCGAGTGCCAGTTGTGGAAAAAAATCTTGTTTTCATCGGGGAGATAGAGTGCCACCTCCCCCCTGTCCATCCATGCGGGGAGGACTGCGAAGAGTGTGCCGTCCTTCCGTTTGATTTGGAATTGCTTATGGAAGTGTCCTGCCAGGATTGCGTTTGGCGGTGCATTCGACTGGAATTGTTCGGCGCTCCATGAGGAGAGCGCCCTTTCGGGGAATGCCTTCTTGCGCATCCGGCTCCTGCGTTCCAGCTTGCGCTTGATCAGCCTTACGCAGGACTTTGCGAAGGGCATGAACCGGAGGAGGAACCATGCAAGGCGGCTTTTGCACCACCATCTGAAGCGCAGATGCGCGGGGGTGGCGGCGAGGGTGTCGCCGTGGGTCAGGAGAAGGCCGCCGATGCGAAGCTCGTCATGCGCCGCCTTCGTGAAGTAGCGGGCGTGGCCGGGCAGCACGAAGTACTCGTGATTCCCCTCGAGGAAGTAGATCTTCCGGTGTTTCTTCTCGGCGGCGCACCACGAAAGGAACCGCTTGTGTATCTCCTCCTCGTACCCCTTCAGCCCAATCCAAAGCTCCATGATGTCGCCTAGGAAGACGACATCGTAGTTGGTGGTCTCAATCCACGAGAGCATCTGGAAGAACGCCCCGAAGGAGTTCTTGCCAGACCGCACATGGCTGTCCGCTATCAGCAAAAGCGGCCGTCGTTCATTGGAGGTGGGTTCGGGCATCCTGGTTTCTGGGCATGTGGACGGGCGTTGTGGTTGTGGCTGCGTCCGCACGGCAGGTGGGCGGGACGCTTTACTTTCCTGACTTCTTCGACTTCTTCTTGTCGTTCTTCTTCGCCGCCTTGGCCTTCTTCTTGGCGGGCTTTTCGGGGGTGACGTCAATCACCTCCTCCTCCTCCTTCGCGCCTGCGAAAGGATGCATGTCCTCGTCCGTCAGGTTGGCGAATGGGAATTCTTCATCCTCTTCATCCTCGTCTTCAAAAGAATCCCAGGGGAATCCGTCGTCCTCCTCGTCGTCATCGCAGGCGTGGTGGTGGTGTCCGCAGCAGCACTCATCTTCCCCGTATTCGTCATCATCCATGTCGATGTCAATCATATTGCCCAGGATATGGTTCGTGACATCCTTTTCGGTCTTGATTTCGGGGAGGTTGTCGAGTGGCTGCCAGTATTCGACGAGCGTGGTGGCTTGTCCTGGCTTGAGTCTTTCGAGTGGTCCCAGCGCTTCCATCTCGGTGAAGAGATTGTTTGCGTAGCACTCCGAGGAGCATCCCATGTCGGGGTACCTGCTATCGAAATCGTAGCAGAATTGCTTGATGAGCGCCTGGTTGTTGTTGACGTATGCGACCCAGGCCTGTGTGTTGTTGCATCCGATCTTGAGCGGCGCTTCGACCTTCGGGTCATGGCTGACGATGATGTACTCTTTGCCGATGGCGAGTCTCTTGTCCTTGATGTTCGTGTATGGCCAGAGATTCAGGGTGGCGTTTGGCGCGTATGGGCTGTCGTCGGGGGCGCCGGCGTATGGCATGATGCACTTGCCGCCCGGCGCCATCAGCGCAAGGGTCCAGGGCGCCAGCTCAATCTCCCAGTCGCCGGCGTTGAAGATGGTGTTTGACACCTCGACCATGCTTCCCTGTAGCACCCTGATGGCAAGCTGCTTGACGATGCCCGTCTCCTTGAAGCATTTCGTGGTGAAGATATGCATGTCGTCATGGTGGAAGTAGTCGACCTTCACATTGTCGGGCTCGTAGGTTCTGGGGAGGGCTTCCGGGGAGTGCCAGATGCGGTGTCCGCCATAGAGCGCGAATCCGTTGTCCGAGGCCTTGAATGTAGTGGGCGGCAGGACTGCGAAGTGGTTGAATTTGCTCTTCTCGCCAATGAAGCAGCCGATGATTCTGGGCCCGACGTCGGTCGTGACGGCCAGGCGCAGCTCCCCTGACTTGATTTCAACGCAGTTCTTATAGGGGCCGACGGTGCATTTCTTCAAATGGGACATGGCTGTTCGGGATATCCTTTGCAAGGTGGTTACGTGTTTAGGTAGGGTCAAACTCAACAACCAGACAAAAAGTAATGCATTTTTCGGAATGCGCTAGTTTTTCCCAAAAAAAGAACATTGCCGGGATACATTTTCCCTTGAGTCAGGCATGTCGCCTGGTCTCTTTTTCTTTTAATTCACTTCAGCATTCAAAGCATGGCGAAAATCACATTTCTCGGGGCTGGAAGCACGGTCTTCTGCCGCAATGTTCTGGGCGACTGCATGTGCAGGGAGTCGTTGAGGGACTCTGAGATTGCGCTCTACGACATCGACGGCACCCGTCTGAAGGAGTCTAAGGCGATTCTTGAGAAGATGAATTCCTCCTTCAACGAAAACCGCGCCAGGATCAGGTGCTACCTTGGCGTCGAGAAGCGCGCCGCCGCGCTGAAGGGGGCAGACTTCATTGTCAACGCAATCCAGGTTGGCGGCTACGAGCCCTCGACGGTCATCGACTTCGAGATTCCCAAGAAGTACGGCCTGAGGCAGACCATTGGCGACACGCTTGGAATCGGCGGCATCTTCCGTGCGCTGAGGACCATTCCCGTGATGATGGACTTTGCGCGTGACATCGAGAAGGTCTGCCCCGACGCATGGTTCCTGAACTACACCAACCCGATGGCGATGCTCACAGGCGCGATGCTTCGCGGAAGCTCGGTCAAGACCGTGGGACTCTGCCACAGCGTGCAGGTATGCATCACCTGCCTCCTCTGGGGACTAGGACTCGTGACAAAGGAACAGCTTGACGCCGGCTATCTCGCGGAAGACTACGGATACAGCGGGCTGATTGCCGGAATCAACCACATGGCGTGGCTCCTGGAGGTCACCCGCGACGGGAAGGACGTCTATCCCGAACTCAAACGCCTCGCCAAGGCGCAGGTGAAGAAGCATCGCGGCAACGCGAAGCACCCGAAGGCGACTGCATACGACCTGGTGCGCCTCCAGATGATTGAGGACTTTGGATACTATGTGACAGAGTCCAGCGAACACAATGCGGAATACGCCCCCTTCTGGATCAAGAGCAAGTATCCCGAACTCATCGACCAGTACGGAATCCCGCTTGACGAATACCCGCGCAGGTGCGTCAACCAGATCGCAGGCTGGAAGAAGGAGTACGCCGACCTCAAGAACAAGGCGACTCTCGAACACAAGCTCTCGATTGAATACGGCTCCGCAATCATGGACTCGGTCGTCACGAATACGCCAAGGCAAATCGGGGCAAATGTCCTGAACAATGGCCTGATTTCAAATCTGCCGGCAGATGCAGTGGTCGAAGTCCCGTGCCTGGTGAACTCGAAGGGAATCCATGGAACATACGTCGGACGACTCCCCGTCCAGTGCGCGGCAATGAACATGACGAATATCAATGTCCAGCTGCTGACAATCGAGGCCGCACTCACCCAAAAGAAGGACCATATCTACCAGGCGGCGATGCTGGACCCGCATACGGCGGCGGAACTGAGCATCGACGACATCAAGGCAATGTGCGACGACCTCATCAAGGCCCACGGCGACATGCTGCCAAAATATAAGTAGTAGGGAGAAGAGGGTAGAAGGTAGAAGGTAGTGCGTGGTCACTTTGCAGTGGGCTTCCATTGAGCGCGGCGATTCTGCCGTGCAGGTAGAGGTCAGAGAAGGATTCACACAGGGATCGCACGGCGATTCTGCCGCGCAGGGAGAGGTCAGAGAGGGATTCACACAGGGATCGCACGGCGATTCTGCCGCGCGAGGCGCGCTCACGCGCGCCAGCCACGCACTACCTTCTTCTTTCTTCTCCCTACTCTCTACTATGGAAGCCCACTGCAAAGTGACCACGCACTACCTTCTTCTTTCTTCTCCCTACTCTCTACTCCTCCTACTTTTCTCTTTCCCGGATTGCGGCGAGAATTTGCGGGAGGAGTTGTTTTTTTCTGGAGAGGACACCTGTCATATCGTAGATATTCTCCCCGATTTGCTTATATGGCAGTGCCAGGGCAATGCTCTTAGGGGCGAGTAGCAGGAGCCTTGAGACCTCCATGACGGCGTCGGTGACCATCAGTCCGATGAAGTCGAGCTTTTCATCGCGCATGATATCCTTCATTGCCTCCTCGAGTTCCTGGCGTCGCTCTGCCAGCAGCTGTAGATTTGTCTCCTCCACCTGTGCCAATGCGAATGTGATTGTTCCCTCGCTGTAGCACTTGCGGTCGCCATTGAGGACATCCGTTGCGTTTTTCGATGCCAGTGGCGATTCGATGGTGGCGAGTTCCGCCATAAGTTCCGTTCCTGAGCATCCTGCAATCTTTTCCAGCCAGGTCACGGTCTTTGCATCGCGGTCGGTAGAAGTCGGGCTCTTGAGATTCAGGGTATCGGTTACGACCCCCGCCAGAAGAAGCCCGGCAAGGGACGCGGAGAGGGACTCCCCCGCATCACGGTACATCTTTGCCACGAGGGTGCACGTGGAGCCGACGACATCCGCCGTGAATCGTATCGGCTGGTCCGTGGGCATGGTCTTGAGGCGGTGGTGGTCGACAACCTCTATGACGGGCAGCAGCTCGACACCGGGAAGACTCTGCTCAATCTCGTTGTGGTCCACAAGAATCATCTCGAAAGGTGGCGGCTGCGCAACGTCCTTCTTCGTGACAATCCCCGCAAGGGTACGGTCCGCGTTGAGGACGGGGATTACATCCTCGAGGCGGTTGCTGATCTTGTGGGAGACATCCCGCAGGCGGTCGTCGGGGGAGAGGACGAAGGCCTGTCCCCGCAGGCCAGCCATTTCCACGGGCATCGAGAAGGCGAGCCGCCTGATTACCTGCGCCGAGTCGCCTGGGCTCTCGAGAATCGTCACCCCTTTCTGGACGGCAAGTTCGACAAGGCGGGACTCCACAGGATGCCCGCCAGTGACAATGAGAAGCCGGACTCCCCTGGAGATTACGTGTTCCTGGATGTCCGGGCGGTCGCCAACGATTACTGCGAGCGCCCCCTTCTCCTCCCATGGGAGATGCGCGTCAAAGGAGTCCACGCGCATTGCGGCGACGTAGACGATGAACTTCTGGATTGTGTCGGGGCTGGCGGCCGTCACGGGGGTGGCGTCAAGCGCACGTGCCATCAAATTCACCGAGGCGAAGACCTCCCGCGAAGCAAGGTGCTGGTTTTCGGCCGAGTCTCCCAGCCCAAGAAGCCTGTCAAGAACCCCCATCGGGCTCAACATCCCAAGATAGATGCCGGCGGAGTCGACGACGGGCAGGCGGGGAAAGCCAGTTTCACGCAAAACCTCAAATCCCTCCCACAGGGTGTCGCCAGAGGGAATGACCGCGGGGTTCGACTCCATTATGTCGGAGACGCGGACATAGACGTCGCTCCTGGTCTGGGGAGTCGGCAGGTGGAAACGGTCGAGGAGAAATCTCGTCCGCTCGGAGATGACCCCGGGGCACAGTGGAATCACATTCCCGAGCCCCTGGCGTCGGCGCAGCTCCGCCAAGGCAATTGCCGCGGCAATCGAGTCGATGTCGGGGTTTCTATGGCCTGAGACGAAGATCTTCTTGCTGTCGTTCATCGCTGTTCCTCCCTGGGGGACGCTTCCTCGCCCGGCTCCGCTCCGGGAAAGATTCGATTAAGCCACGAGGCGACCGCGTCTGGCGAGACCCTGTCCTCTATGGTGCGGCCAAGGGACCTGTCCACAATGTCGCTTCCGAAAAGGGAGATGCCCTCCTTGAAGGACGCCCCTGGACATGATTTCCTGAGGTCTTCGAAGGTATGCCCGGCGCCCCCGCCGCCATGTGTAACGAAGGGGACGACCGTCTTGCCGTCGAGACGGGAGGATGCCTCGAGGAAGCTCTTCACGGGAGGCGCCGCCGTCCCCCACCACACGGGCGTCCCAAGGAAGACCACGTCGTATTCGTCAAGCCCCGGCAGTGTCCCCTCCTTCAACGCAGGGAGGATGCCTTTCTTCAGCTCCTTCCGCGCCTGCCCGACGCACTTGAGATAGCTGCGGGGATAGGGAACCGCAACCTCTATTGGAACAATGGGGGCGCCTGTGGCCTCGTGAATCCACACGGCAAGACGGCGGGTGTTCTGCGACGGTGAGTCGCTGAAGACGACTATCACGGGATTGCCGGGAATGCGCCCCGTGAAGGCAAGACCCCTGCGCCTAGGCGTCGAGAGAAGCCTGACCGCAAGCCACCCAAAAAACAGCGCCAACAGTGCGACGGTAATATAGAACATCTTGATATTCAGATGGTTATGACTTTTTCATTACATATTTTGACAGAATCCAGTATCCTGCCAGGAAGAGTGCAATCAGGAGTATGATCCACCAGTAGTGTTCGGAGACGAGCTGCTTTCCGAGGGGGACCAGCTCTTCGTAGGAGAGGTCGGTCGTGCTCCGTCCGATGAAGAATCCCGTCCCAGCAAGAATCGCCCCCCAGATTCCTGCGCCAAAGCCCGTATAGAGTGTGAATTGTCCAAAGGGCATCCGTGCAAGTCCCGCAGGGAGGCTGATCAGCTGGCGGATTGCGGGAAGGAGTCGGCAGACGAATGTCGCGGGGGCGCCGTATTTTCGGAAGATTTCCTGGGAACGTTCAAGCGTCTCCGCCTTCAGGAAGAAGTATTTTCCGTATTTTCGGAGAAATGGTTCTCCGAGTCGAAGTGCCAGGAAGTAGTTGATGTATGCTCCGAGCAGGGAGCCGACCAGTCCTGCGATGATGACCAGGGCGAGGTCAAGCCAGGGGTTCCCCAGGGTCAACTCGCTTCGCGCAGCCAGAAAGCCCGCGGGAATCATCACAACCTCGCTGGGAAAGGGAATGAACGAGCTCTCAATGGCCATCAACGCTATCACCGCGGGATATCCCCACGTGCTGGCGTGCCGGCACCATTGGGCGAGATGAGAGGCAAAATCCATTCCCGTGATTCTATGCCTTGGAAGACGCTACCCTTCAACCCCAATGGAGACGCGCAGCGAGTGGCTCTCGCCAGGCGCAAGAACCCTGCCGTCGTATCCGACATTGCAGTTCTCGACACAGACCATCCCAAGATACTCGCGGTCACCGAAGTCCGGCATCCTGCGGGATTTGTCAATCCAGGGGTTCCAGACGACCCCCGTGTCGCTGTTCTCCTTGGAAATACGGATGCTGCGGCCCATGACGGGATCCCTGATGACGGCCTCGCCCGGGCAGTGGCAGTAGACGCGGTCGGTTTCGGCGGCAATCGTCACCTCTCCCTTCTGCGGATTCGCGGCGGGTGGATTTGCCGGCGCCTTGTCGAGAAATTCGCATCCGTCGAATCCCGTGATGGAGATTTCGCGGCAGTCTCCCACCGCATAATAGGTATGCAGCGCCTCCTCGAAGGCGAATGGCGCGTCTCCTGTGTTGGTGGTGGTCAGGGCGAGTTCAAGCCTCTTTCCGACCTTGACCTCAAGGCGGAGTTCGAAGGCGTGTGGCCAGATTCGCCGGGTCGCCTCGTCGTCGTTGACTGCCAGAACGACCTCCGTGGCCTCAGCGGACAGTTCCTTCCAGGAGACCAGGCGCCAAAGGCACTGGCGGATGAATCCGTGTGCGGTGGTTGCGGCGGGGACCTTCTCCTTGTCAGCGGGGCCGAACCATGGCCAGCACACGGGAATGCCGCCGCGAATCGCCTTGCCGGTCGTGGAGTATTCCGACTTCTCCGAAAGGAAGAAGACCTCGCGACGCCCCGCGGGAATGAAGCTGAGAAGATGGGCGCCCATCAGCGAAATCTCGCAATGCGCTGCCTCGTTCTGTATGTGAATCTCGGGAAGACCGCCGCGGCCATTCAGAAGTGTAATCATATTCGCCCGCCTAACGTGAACAGATGTCGTCGCAATATCGACGGGGGCGTCTCCCCCGTCTCCTGGGACTTGCGGATTACTATATCCCGGATAGCACGCGGCAGAGAGGGGCGGCGGGGCGTGAAGTTGTTCAGGTGAGGTGCGCCGAGGGATGTTTGCCAGTCGGCGCAATCCACAGCCTTTTCCCCAAGTGAATTGGGGGAGAGGGCTATTCCTTCAAGTTCCTGACCTGGGGATAGTCGCGCACGGCGGACTCGGCGCAGCCAATCAGGAATGCGCTGTCTTCCTTCGTAATCGACTCGGGGACAAACCTGATGTCGGCCCCCGTCCTGCCGAAGAGGAACATATACCAGACGCATGCCTGCATGTATTCGCCACGCTTGTTGAGGTGGAAGGTGTCCTGCCACATCACGTATTTGCCTGTCTTGGAATCCTTATGCCAGTAGAAGCTGCCGACTACCTCGATTGGGCTGGCGGGAGGCAGGTCGGGATGGACGTAGCGCGACACATCAGCCTTGTCGAAGCCCGTGTATTTCTCAGGCGCCCTCTCGCGGGAGAGCTGCACCGCATATCCTGTCGGAATGATGCGGGCATTCAATGCCTTCGCCATGTTCCGGTAGTTCTCGTTCAGGCGACGATACATCTCGTCCTGGTCAAAACCCCATGTCGGAGACGGCTTCGCAACGCGCGGGTCGTCAGAGGCGTACGACCAGGTCTGCTGGATGACAATCTCACTCTTCGGGCAGTGCTTCCTGATGATCTCCACAAGCCTCGGATAGAAGTTGTCGAACTTGTCGGGCTGCCAGCTCTCATGGCTCGCCTGCTGGATGGTGACAATGTCCCACTGCTCCGCATCAAGCAACTCCTGGAGGGAACTCATTCCGTCCGGGGTGTTGCCCTTCAACTCCAGGTTGGTCCAATAGGGACGATGGGAGGGATCCGCCTCGGACTTCTCGTATTCCTCGATGTGACGCCATATCGGACAGCCCGGAATCTCCGCCTGCCCAAGCAACAGCTTGTCTTCTGCCGACGCCTTGACAAGCGATGGAAGATAGGTCAACACGCTGTGGGTGAAACTGTTGCCAATCATCAGCACCTTCAATTCGCCGGCAAAACCGCAAACGCTTGTCATGATGATAACCACCAATGCCAGAAGAGGCTTGTTCATGCCTGAAACCGATTGCCCAGAGAAATAAACAATGTCGTACTATAAGCACACAGATGCTTGGGCGATGAGGCATGCCGACTTCGCTTCCCCTTTCTGGGGGGAAACGAAAAGACCGTCTCCCGGATTTTGGGGACGGTCTTTTCGTTGAATGGAGCGGGTGATGGGAATCGGACCCACGTGGTCGGCTTGGAGGGCCGAAGCATTACCATTATGCTACACCCGCATTTTTTGTAATGCGTGGTACTCTATATTCCGAAATCACTTTTTCAAATCGTCTGCGGAATCTTTTGAGGACAAGTTGACGAGTCCCTCGACCTTTTCGAGGGTGATTTCCCCCTCGACCCGTCCAAGCTCCCTGTTGTTTGCATCGAAGAGGATTGCCGCCGGCAGATTGTCCACCTTGAATGTCCCCTTGAAGCTGTTGACATCCATTTCCCCTGCGACATACAGGTGGGCGAAGCGGCACTTTCCTGAGAGTCTTTCCCTGATGTCGGCGGCGATTCCGCTGGTGGCCTCGTTGTCCTCCGACAGAAGCAGAAGCATGGGTTCATTGCCGACGAGCGTGGATTCGATGACCTCCGGCGCATTCGACCTCAGCGCCTCCCTGCTGGCGCGTTCCTCCTGGACATTCCTGTCGTATCTCCACATCAACCAGGCCATCGCCAGGATGGCAATCGTGTAGATGACAACCCTCGGGCCGAAGACGCCCACGCCTTTCCTTGGCTGAAATCCAAATGCCATTTTCCTCTATTGCTCCCTGTTGAAGAGTTCCTTCACTGCCGCCTGAAGGGCGCGGGCACGGTGGCTGAGCCCGTTCTTGACTTCGGCGGGCAGCTCGCCAAATGTCCTGTCGTATCCGTCGGGAATGAATCCCGGGTCGTATCCGAAGCCGCCGTCGCCGCGCGGAGCCTCCGCGATACGCCCATACACCTCGCCCCTGGCACAGCCGCGGACCGTGCCGTCTGCCTCGGCAACTGCAATTACACAGACAAATCGTGCACGGCGGTCGTCGGCTCCGTCGAGGTTTCGGAGGAGCTTTGCGAGATTCCGCCCGTCGTTGCCGCCTTCTCCGGCATAGCGTGCGGAGTGGACGCCGGGGGCGCCGTCAAGCGCGAAGACCTCCAGCCCCGAGTCGTCGGCCATCACGGGGCAATGGAAGGCGCGTGCGCCAGCCTGGGCCTTCTTGACGGCGTTCTCCTCGAAGGTCGCCCCGTCCTCAACCACATCGGGCATGCCGCCGGCCTCGGCGGCACTGACGACCTCGATGCCCAGGGGATTGAGAATCTCGCGGATTTCACGCACCTTGTGCGAATTTGATGTGGCGACTACCAGCTTCATTGCGGATTCATTCCTCCTGGGATTCCGGCCTCTTGGCTGCGTGCAGCTGCAGCATTGCAATCTCGGCGGGGGTGACGCCGTCTATCCGCGCCGCCTGTCCAAGATTTGTGGGTTGACGCTTCGCGAGCTTCTGGCGCGCTTCGTTTGAAAGGCCCTTGACGGAGCCGTAGTCGAGCTCCGCGGGCAGAGTCCACGACTCGAGTTCCTGCATCACCTTCGCCTGTTCCATCTGCTGCGCAAGATATCCCGAATAGCGCGCGTCTATCGTAATCTGCCGAAGCACCCGTTCCGGCAGCACGGGGAGTTCCGGGTGGTCGCCGTAGACGAAATCTGGCCGCACCAGCAATTCGAGGACGTTCCTGCCCAGCATCCGGATTCCCGCGAGGGTCGTCCTTGCCTCCGCAATCTCCCTTTCGAGTGCCTCGACCCGGTCCAGTGCGGCGCGTGTCGCCAGCCCGTATTCGTATCCGATGCGTGTCAGGCGCCTGTCCGCGTTGTCCTGCCGCAGTTTGAGCCTGTATTCCGCTCTGGATGTGAAGAGCCGGTATGGTTCGACGATCTCCTTTGAGACCAGGTCGTCCACCATGACTCCGAGATATGAGTCCTCCCGCCTCATCCTGAGTGGCTCTCCCAGATTTCCTGCGTACCGGGCGGCGTTGAGTCCTGCCAGGAGCCCCTGTCCAGCGGCCTCCTCGTATCCCGATGTTCCGTTGATTTGCCCCGCGAGGAAGAGGGACGGATAGCGCCGCACCGCAAGCGACCTGTCCAGCTGCGATGGGAGGACGAAGTCGTATTCGATTGCGTATGCGTATCGCGAGATGAATGCGTTTTCGCATCCGGGGAGCGACCTGACCATCTGCCATTGGACATCCAGCGGCATGGAGGTGGAGAGCCCGTTCAGGTAGTATTCGTCGGTGCAGTCTCCCTCAGGTTCCACGAAGATATGGTGGAATGGGTGGTCGGAGAAGCGGACCACCTTGTCCTCAAAGGAGGGGCAGTAGCGCGTGCCGATTCCCTTGATTGCACCCGAATACATCGCGCTCCGCTTGAGATTCTCCTGGACGACTCGCCGCGTCTCGTCGGTGGAGCGCGTCAGATGGCAGCAGCGGGTTTCCAGCCGGACCTTGTCGAAGAAGGGGAGGGCGCCACGGTCGTCGCGCCCGAAGGAGAATCCCTCCCCCGTGTCGTCGGGGGGCTGGACTTCCATTGACGAGAAGTCTATGCTCTTTCCCAGTATTCGGACCGGGGTGCCCGTCTTGAGCCGTCCCATCTCCAATCCAAGGTCCTGGGCAAGGCACCTTGAGAGCTCCAGGGCGGCTGCGTCCCCGGAACGCCCTCCCGGCATTTGGACGAGTCCGTAGTGGAGGGTGCCTCCCAGGAATGTGCCTGTGGATATGACGACCGCCTTGGCATGCCATTCCTCGCCCAGCGAAGTCCGTATTCCGCAGACCTGCCGACTTGAATCCAGAAGCAGCCCTGTCACCTCCGCCTGCAGGACATCCAGGTTTGGCGCAAGCTCCAGGACGAGTTTCATCCGCTTCTGGTAGAGCGCCTTGTCGCACTGTGCGCGTGGCGAATGCGCCGCCGGCCCCATGGAACGGTTCAGCATCCGGAACTGGATGGTCGTTGCATCCGCATTGCGACCCATTTCGCCGCCCAATGCATCGATTTCACGGACGAGCTGCCCCTTCGCCACCCCTCCGATGCAGGGGTTGCACGACATCTGCGCAAGGTGGTCGTTGTTGATTGTTACCGCGAGCGTCCGCGCGCCGACGCGCGAAGCCGCCAGGGCCGCCTCGCATCCAGCGTGCCCCCCGCCGACGACAATCACGTCATATTCTGCTTGAGGAGGAAATCCACCCATTGGACATATACACAAAAAAACCCGGCCACCTTGTGGGGTAGCCGGGAGTGATTCTGGTGCTCGGAGCGGGACTTGAACCCGCACGGATGTTACTCCATTAGGCCCTCAACCTAACGCGTCTGCCAATTCCGCCACCCGGGCAATTTTGCTCTTTCCAGAGTAATCGCCGTTACTATATCGAGTCTAAAACGAATTGCAAACAGGAAAACCGAAAAAACAGGGAAGAGCCAGCGTGGTTTTTTCGGGGGGGGGCAGGGAGGCGATGCCCCTGTCCCCCCGGCGCGGGGGCCTACTTGACGATGAAGAGTGCGGAGGTCATCTTCGGCGCGTAGTATTCGAAGACGCCGCCGTGGATTTCGTACTCCTTCCTGGAGAGCAGGTCCAGGACAGTCCCCTCGTCGACAGGCGCCTTGAGGAGTCTGGCGCCGGCACTGGTGAAGTGGAAGCCCATGAAGTTGCCGGACGCCCAGGTGATGTCGCCGTTGGTCTCGTTGTAGCAGTGGAGCCCTGCGTCCTTGGCAATCCTGCGGAGCCAGGAGGCGCGCTCCTGAGGCTGTGACGAGAAGAGGATTCTGCATCCGTTGACATGGCTTTCGGCGAAGACGGGAGCACCCTCCTCGGTCTCGGCAAGAATCCTGACACCATCCTCGGCGACAGGCCTGAAGGCGGGGACGATGCGCTCGGCGGTCGGGAAGAGGTTGTCGTTCTGCGCGTCAAGTAGTTCGACGCCGAGCTGCGTAAGGCGCGCGGGGCGCGTGGAACGGCTTTCCCAGTCAATGTCGAAGGACATGCCTGTCAGCGCCTCGAGGGTCTCGGTGGAGAAATGGTCGCCTGCGACCACGTCCGCCCCGATGTTGAAGACGACCGTGTTGCCGGGGACGAGGATCTTCTCCTTGATGTAGGCCACGTCCTCGGGGGAGAGCTTGAATGCGTTCTCGAAGAGCCACATCCTGTGGTCGGTGGGGATGTCCTGGAGTCCGGGGGTGATGTAGTCGTTCCAGGCAATGCCGCTCTTGGCCAGTTCAGTCTGCTGGAAGACGATTGCGTGGGTGTTCGTGGCGGAGTTGTAGGTGAGATGCTCCATCGAGTTCTCGCTTATCACCACCGCGATCGAATTCGCCGGGTCCACAATCTTCGTGCGTGCCTCGATGATTGTCTTTTCGGCGTCGGTCAGGGCGCGTGCAAGTTCCGCCAGCCGGAGATCCCTGAAGACCCAGCCCAGGCTGAAGTCGTAGTAGCGGAAGCCTACGTTGCGCGCAAGCGACATCGCATATTCGCGGATGAGGACCGCCTTCGTCTCCTTGAGGTCGCGGCAGCGCCCGATTGCCTGGGTTGTATGTAGGGTGCGTATGTCGCTTTCGGTGACGAAGACCTTTCCGTTCAGGCGCACGGAGCCTTCGGGGACCATGAGGCCGCCGCACTCTCCGGGGCCGCGTCCGCTGTAGGACGAGGGGGCGTGGAAGATGTCGACGGAGTCGCTGGCAAGCAGGCGGCTCAACGCCCAGTGCCCGCTGGCCTGCGCCCAGAATGAGACGCTGATCTGCTTGTAGTATCCGTAGTATGCGCCCGCCAGCAGCTTTCCTTCGGAGACCCGCTTCACCGTGTCGCAGAAGCGGATGATTGCATCCGTGACCACGACTGCCATGCAGCGGTTGAAGTCCATGACATACTGTGATTCCGAGGGCAGCCGGATTGACCGTCCGTCCTGTCCGTCATTGCGTTCCTCTGCCGTAGGCAGTAGGTTTTTCTCGGCAATCTCCTCGAAGGAGGCGAAATTCCGTCCCCACGCGGCATTTGCCTCATCGATTGTCCCGTACTTTTCCCGTGCGAAGTCGGCGAATGCCCGTGCGAAATCCGGGTTGTAGTCGAGGAACTCGAATTTGGTCTGGGAGCCCCAGTACATCCACTCCCACGTGATGCCGGAGCTTGGCAGGACCGCCGCGATGCGGCTGCCGTACGGCATTTCCTTGATGTGTTCGACCAGGAGGGTCAGGATTCTGTCGCCTTCGTCAAGCCACTTTCTGGATGCCATGGATGGCGACTTCTGGCGTGCGCCGCTGTAGTTGACGATATCCGTATGGCCATCGGAGGCGATGGCGAGGGCGTCGGGGTTCTTGTCGAAGAAGGGCATCATCTTTGGACTGCGCGACGGGTCGAGTCCGGGAATTGTGATGATGTGCGCCTCTGGATTGCGCATCAGGATGGAGGTGCAGAAGTTGTCCAGTTCCGTGAAATCGGGGTTTCCGTCCTTGTCAAAGTTGATTCGATGGTGGAACCAGACCCCCTTGACTCCGTTGTCGATGGCGGTCTTGAGCTCGCGGAAGTGCTTGTCGCGCTGCTGGTCCACCTCGACGAGATACTGGGTGAGGGTGGAACGCTCATCGCCGTTCATGACCAGCTGGGGGATGATGTCGAGGTCGTCCAGGCGCGATTCGGAAAGCCCCAGGGCTTCGCCGTCTGGCCGCGTCATAGTCACCTTGCCGGGAATGTCGCAGGAGCTGACCTTGGCGGGATTCATGCTTACGACGACGTTGTATTCGCCGGCCGGCAGGAACCTGAAGTTGGTGGGCGACAGGTCAAGGGCGTATTCGCGCTTGCCCGAGAGGGCGGTTCCGGAGACTTTGCATCCCTGGATCATGAAGTTGTAGCGGTCGTTCTGCAGGCGCACGGAGAATTCGAGTTCGCCGCCCAGGTCTCCGGCGGCCTCTGGCAGCACCAGTGTCGCCTTTGGCGCCCACACGGTCGATGGGTCGAGACTCTCCGGAAGGTCGAGCCCCTTGATTTCGAAGGAGGCCGAGCTGACTCCCGAGTGGATGACGGGGCCCCATACGCCGCCGCCATTTACGCAGAGGAAGGTGGCGGGGCAGACGGGCTCCACGCCGGCCCAGCCGTCGTCGTCCGGGGAGACTGTCGCGCACTGCCAGGTGTCATCGGTCACGACGAGAGTCCGGGAGCCGTCCTTGTGGATGATCTCCAGATCCGCCATGAGGCCGCCTGGGCCGCCGCCATTGAGCACGCGTGAGACAAGCACGTTCCTGCCTTCCTTGAGGAATTCCTTGACATGGAAGACTTCCGGGATTGCCCATTGGTTGGAGTATTCGCCCTGGAGGATGTGTCCGTTCAAATCCGTGCGGACCACATCGTCTCCCGTGACATTGAAGCGCGCCTCCGCTATGTCATCCAGGGATTCGATGTCGAATTCCTTGCGGAAGATTGCGGTTCCATTTGGGGTGTCGCCGAGCGTGGGTTCCCAGATCCACCCGCCGAGGAAGGGGCCGTTTTCGCCGGCATTGCCGATGATCTTCTCTCCCATTTCAATGGACTCAAGGGCCTCGCTGAAGGGCATGTCGTCGGGAACGCCGTAGAATCCAATCTGCATCACGTCGACGCCATGGTCGAGGGTATTGCGAAGGACAAGGCGCACCTCCGCGGCCATGGAGGGGAGCACCATGGTCGCAATGCCGTCGGTGACAACCTCCTTTGCAATCGGCCTGTCAAGGATGTCAAGGCATTCGACGGTGGTTTCGACATTGTAGGTGGATTCGACCTTCAGGATGTACTTGCCCCCGGAGGGAATCGAGATGAAGTCGGATTCAAGCGCACCTCCGGAGGGAATGGCCGCACCGTTCGCGCCAAAGGAAGCATCGCCGCTCCAGCCCCTCGAACCGGCGGAGAAGTCGCCGTTGCCGACAAGGCCGA
>URJM01000014.1 GCA_900548225.1 uncultured bacterium | reverse complement strand
CCTTCGGGCGGAAGATTCTCTCGAATATAGCCGGATTTGGCTTCTCTTGGGAGGGTGGAAAACGAAACGGAGAAAAAACGCATAACCTCCTTGTTTACGGTAGGTTAGCACGGAAATAACAAGCCCTCAAGACCACGGCAGGACTTGAGGGCTGATGGAAAAATGATGGTCGGGACGGAGAGATTCGAACTCTCGACCTTTGTCCCCCAGACAAACGCGCTAACCAGGCTGCGCTACGTCCCGACGGAGAATATGGGGGATTTTCAGGAACGGCGCCTAATATAGCGAGCGTGGTCTGGATTTCAAGATGGTGGGGAAAAATCCTTGAAAAGAGTTGTGGTGCCCATCTGCGGGGGTCTGTCTTCCGCTTACATTAATCCCTGGTATTATCCATTGGACGCGGTCATTACTTTTCCCGAGCAAACTGGAGATTATAAGATGGGGTGGTTCAACAGCGACAAGTCACTGCGAGAGCGTGAGGAGCAGGTCCAGGCCAAGTACGATGAAATCAAGACGCTTCTGCAGAGTCAGCAGAATGAGATTGCCGCCCGTTTCCAGGACCTGGGGAATCTTGGCGCAACCATCATGACCAGGAGCGACCTGGAGACGATCTACCAGGAGCAGAAGCGCAATCTCGACATCCAGCAGTCGGCGTTGGCGGACGCCATCACCGCATACCACGAGGCGGCGGAGCGTTTCACGGAGCGCGAAAGGGAGCTTGACGCACGGGAGAAGGAGATTATCGCAAAGGAGTGCGATGCGAAGGCGGAGTTTGCAGCCGCCCTTGACGAGCATATACAGCCAATGAGAAACCTGAAGGCTGAACTGGATGCGAAGGGACAGAGAATCCTGGCGATGCAGGAGGAATTCAACAAGAATTTCGCCGAGCAGGACGGAAAGCTTCTGGACGACTTCAAGCGTCTCGCCGCCTCCCTCAAGGAGAAGTTCGACGGGCTACAGGCGGAATTGATACAGGAGAAGGAGAAGCTTGCCGAGCGTGAGGACGCCATCAACAAGCGCGAGATGGCGCTCTCGCTGAAGGAGGCCGAGGTGCGGCAGGGGCTGACTGCGGAGAGGTCGCAGCTGCTTGTCGAGTTCAACGGGGCCAAGACTCGTCTTGCACAGCGCGACGAAGCACTGAAGAAGCTTGCCGATGAGCTGGGTCAGCGTCGTCTTGACCTCGAGCGCAGCGAGGGTGAGCTTGCGAAGCGCATAGAGGCCGTCCAGGCGCGCGAGGTGGCTGCGGAGGCTGGTTTTGCGAAGGAGAAGGAGAGGATGCTCGCCGAGATTCAGGAATCCAGGAACGACACGGCGAAGGGGCTTTTGGAGCTCCAGAGGAACGCCAACCTCCAGTGCGACAACTTTCTCCAGGAGTGGCAGGCGCTTCTTGCCGAGATGCGTGGCAAGATGCTTGAGGGGTTGACATCGGACGTCCAGGAGCGCCGTGCCGCAATGGCCGAGGAGTCGCAGAATCTCCTTCAGCAGAAGAAGGAACTTCTCCAGCGCGAGCAGGAGATTGCGAAGAGGGAGAATGACGCCCAGACCGCCCTGGCGGCCGCCCAGCAGAAGGAACTCTTCCTCCAGGAGAAGGAGAAGATAATGGGAGAGCACTTCAAGAAGATTGCCGAGGAGCGGATTGCCGCCAGCCAAAGCGAAATGCAGAGCCTTCTCCAGTCAAAAACCGAACTCAGCCAGAAATACGCCGCCCTCCAGATGGAGCTGGCGCAATTCAAGAGCAACCAGTAGACAGCACGCAGGTCCACTGCAAAGTGTCCACGCACTACCCTCTTCTCCCTACCCTCTTCTCCCCACTTTGGTAGCCCACTGCAAAGTGGATTTTGTAGAGGTTAGAGAGCAGGGAGAAGAAAGCAGTGCATGGTTGGCGCGCCTGGGCGCGCCCCGCACGGCAAAATCGCCGTGCGCCCCATGACGCAAGCCCACTGCAAAGTGGCCACGCACTTCTCCCTCCCCTCTTCTCTCTTCTCCCTACTCCATGTCCTACACTCCGATCATAGGCACATTGGCCTACATCCTTTCGCCGGATGGTTCTGCCGTCCTCATGACCCACCGGATTGGGCGTGCCAGTGACGAGCAATTCGGGAAATACAATGGCCTTGGGGGGCACCTTGAGTCAGATGAAGACGTGGTCTCCGGGATGTTAAGGGAGATTCGCGAGGAATCCACCCTTGAGGTGAAGAAGATGGAATTTCGCGGCACAGTGAACTGGACGGGATTTGGTCCGCACGGCGAGGACTGGCTGACATTCGTCTTCCTTGTCACCGAATTCACTGGCACTCCGCTTTCCCGCAACGAGGAGGGCACCCTTTCCTGGATACCCCTGGAAGAGTTCTCCAAGTATCCCATGTGGGAGGGGGACAAATACTTTCTGCCGCTTGTCTTCGACGGGGATCCCCGTCCCTTCCACGGATACATGCCATACGACAACGACCGTCCGGTCTCCTGGAGCTACTCGCGAATATAACTATCTATGTTTCAACGAGTTATAGCATTATTTACAATAATTGCGTGCATTGGGGGCGCCCTTTTCGGGCAGTCACCCTTTTCCGCGTCGCTTGAGGTCATTGAGGAGGGAGGCGTCCAGCTAGTCGTCGCCCGTTTTTCCGCGCCGGAGGATGGGCAGCTAACCGGCGGCTTTCTGGGGCTTGAGCTTCCCGAGGATTCGGTCGCCGTCCTGGAGGACTCCCCTGATGCGGACGAGAGGGGGTACTATCCTGGCAACTCCCTTTTCCGCTGGCGTGTAGTTCCGCCCGTTGCTCCCGACGAAATCCTCCTCACCTTCCAGGGATGTGTCGGCACCATCTGCTACCTTCCTCAGGAGGTCTCGCTTTCTGACGCGCCTTCATCCGGGGGCGGGCCGGAGCTGCCTTCCGGGACGGAGCCGTTGCCGGAGGGGCATATAGTGGCGGGGCGTCTTGAGGGCTATGTCGACTCGGCCTCATTCCTTGCGTGGCTTGACAACTCCCTTGACGCAGGCGCGTCCCCTCAGCAGCAGAACCTCCTTGAGCGTGTCTTTGCGCGCCATGGATGGCTTTTCGCGGGTCTTCTCACGATACTTCTGGGCATGTTGCTCAACCTCACGCCATGTGTCCTGCCGATGATACCCATCACCCTGGGCATTCTTGGGGCGCGGGGCGTAGGTTCTGGGCGCGGGCACGGCTTCATGCTTGGGGCGGCATACGGTGGCGCCATGGCGTTTTCATACGGAGTCATTGGCGCGTGGGTAGTTGCCCTCGGTGGGCGTTTCGGGGCCTTCACCAGCTCGCCAGCCTTCCAGCTTGCAATCGCCCTGCTCTTCGTCATCCTTGCGCTCTCCATGTTTGACATAATCTCCCTGGACTTCTCCAGATTCCGGCGGTCCGGCTCCGACATCCGGCGGGGGTCGTTCCTGACTGCCGCGGGTCTTGGAGTCGCGGCGGCGCTTCTTGCAGGCGCCTGCGTCGCTCCGGTTCTGATATGGGTGCTTGTCCTTGGAGCCCGGCTCTACGCCGAGGGCAACCACGGTGCGTTGTGGCTTCCCTTCCTGCTTGGGGCGGGGCTTGGGCTCCCGTGGCCATTCCTTGGGGGCGGCATGGGGTCCTTGCCGAAGCCAGGTCCGTGGATGAACTACGTCAAGAAGGCAGTCGGCGTGATAATCCTGGTATTTGCCGTGCAGTTCGCCTGGAATGGGTGGCGCCTTCTCGCACCCCAGAGGGAAATTGCAGTGGAGGCCGACGAACTCTGGAGGACAGACTACAGGCAGGCGCTCGCAGACTCCATGGAGGACGGGAAGCCCGTGCTGCTGGACTTCTGGGGAGTCTCATGCAAGGCATGCACGCTGATGGACACGACGACGCTGAAGAACAGCGACGTCCAGCGGCGCCTCAACGAGTTCCATTGTGTGAGGATACAGGGGGACAACGGGGTTGGGCGCGACCTTGCCAAGTCCTTCAAGATCATAGGCTTCCCCACATATATTGTGATTATGGGGAAATGAGGCGCTGGAGGCTCTATTTCCCGCCGTCCATTTCAGTCTCCCGAATCACGTATCCATCCTCCCAGTCGATATTGAAGTGGACCCAGGGTTTTCCTGTGCGCAGGCATGAGCGCAGTGCCTGGAAATACATGTCGAACCTTTCGTGGACGAAGATCCGCGTCGTGCGGAAGGAGTGGATCCACGCCAGGAATTCATCCAGCATCTCCTCCGTGAGAACCCCTGCGTGATAATCGTCAAAGAGACTCTTGAACCTGACGAGATACTCTGTCCAGACCAGGATTTCCCTTCCGAGCCGGTTGGACGGGTCGCGTGCCGCGAGTTCCCCCGCCTGACGGTGGATTTCCTTGAATTGGCTGAGAGTGGTGCGTTTGAAGAGGGAATATGGGTGTGGGATGTGGCATTTTCCGATATGGAGCAGCATCTCCTTGACATTCCAGTAGAAGTCCAGGTAGGCCTCCCCGTCATTGCCGAAGAGACTCCTGAAGAGGATGGGGATTGCGTCCTGCGGGGATTCGCCGCGTGCCGCCTTTGCCATGAGTGCGTAGTTCAGTCCGTAGACGCTCCAGTGGGGGATATGGAACTGTGTCAGGATTCCGTCGACATGATGTTCCTCGTACCACCCCATTTCATGGAATAGCTCACGGAAGTGCACCATTGGCAGCGACAGATAGAAATTAACTCCCATGTAGTATTCGTAGATATTGATTTCGCCGCCGTCCTTGACTGCCTCCCACTCCATTATATCCTTGGCGTAGTTGGAGTTGTAGTAGCATTCAGGGTCATCGACAAGGTGGTTTATGCAACGCCAGTACGGTGCGAAGTGGACTGCCAGGCCTGGGGTCAGCCTGAACCCTGGCGCGGGTTCGCAGTAGTTCACATACGCGCAGAAAGTCAACTGGATATCCGGGCGTTTCTCGTGGAGGCGTGCCGCCACCTCCTTCACCAGGTCGTGGTAAATCCTGTTCGCCTTGTAGACGTGTTCCGACACGCTGTAGAAGTCCCCCTTCTCCGACTTGTCGTAGAACTTGGAGCACTCCTTGCATTCGCACCAGCCGAAGCCGTCATTGGGTACAAGGGAGATCACCTTGACCTCGGGGTGCTTTTCGCAGTAGTCGAGCATATTCCTGACAATCTCCGAGCGCAGTTCGGGATTCGTGGTGCAGAGCTGTTCGCTCAGAAGCAGGTCGCCCTTCCCCTCCGAGGGCTTGATGCGCTTGCCGTCAATCTCCGCGAAGAACTCCGGATGGGTCTTTGCATACTTGCTGGCGGGAATCCAGTAGCTGAAATTGTGGTGCCCGCTCTCGATGACAATCCCGCGGGCCTGCGCCATCGCCTTCAAATCCTCTGGAAGCTCGTCGTAGTACTTCATCCAGACGAGGAGATAGTTCAGCTTGTTCTTCGCCATCCAGTCGAACAACTGCGGCGTCTCCTCATTGAATGGAAACTCCTGGATGAATCCGCGGCGCTTCAGGAGCGGGCGGCGCGCGGCCACAACAACCCCGTCCTCCGGGAGAGCCCTCTTCTGCAATGCGTCGAACCTGTCGCGTCCTGGCTCGAAGAAACAGTATCCGCCAAAGCGTTCCGCCAGGTCGTAGACACCGTAGAGCGCCTCGACCGGCGACGGCGCGGCAATGACCGTCCTGCCGTCGATGCGCCTGATTTCAAAGGACGGGAGCCCCTCCTCCAGCCGGATTTCCGCCTCAAGCCCGTATTTTGCAAGCTCGCCCTTGGCCAGCGCCAGCGTAGTGTCGTTCATCTCTAGTCTTCCTATAAGGTCGTATTCCTGCATGTCCTGCATGTTGCCGCGACGATGATTGCCTCGAGTTGGCGGGCGGCCTGGTCCGAGTCTTCATTCACCACGACAAAGCCGTATTCCGAGGCGGCCTCCATCTCCTCCCGCGCGTCCGCCATTCGCCTTGCGAGACTCTCCGGGGATTCGGTTCCCCGTTTGCGCAGCCGTTCCTCAAGGACAGTCAAGGACGGCGGGGCGACGAAGACATATTCCACCAGTTCCGCCAGGGGAGTCCCAGACAGGTTTTCGCGTATCTGCCGTGCGCCCTGCACATCAATGTCGAGAAGCATGATTCCACACTCCTCGACCACCTTCAGCATCGGCGCCTTGGGAGTCCCGTAGTAGTTTCCATGGACATCTGCGTATTCAAGGAAGTCGCCCTTGCGGATGCCCTCCTCGAACTGGGACGTGGATATGAAGTGGTAGTCGACGTTGTCGGACTCCCCTGGCCGGGGGTTGCGCGTCGTGCATGAGACCGAGAAGACCATCCCCGGAATCCTTGCCGTCGTCTTCTTGAGGATGGTGGACTTTCCTGCGCCGCTGGGGCCGGAGATGACAATTGCGAGACCTCGATTCATAGTTCCTGTTCCTCCAGGGTGAAAACCAGCCTTCTGCCGGAGATTTCCTCCACGAACCCCTTGTCGAGGAGAGTTGCGAGAAGGGGTTCCGCCAGGCGTCTGACCTGCGGATTCGGGAATGCGACTCCGATTCGCACCGACTCCTGGGTGACCTCGTGCTTCTCGAGCTGGAGACCCTCGACAAGCAGCTTTTCCGGGCCTGTCAGAGACGGATGGGCTGCAGAGACCCCGCGGAGAAGCCACAGGCTCAAATCCGTGGGATTCCACTGGGCGACAGCCTCCAGGGCCTTCGCCTCCCCCTCGGCGTCTCCGGACGCCACCGCCAACTTCCATGCCCGCCAATGGGCCGTGGCTCGATGGGGAGTCCGCCTCAGGAGTTCGTCGACCGCAAGGCGTGCGGTCTCCAGGTCTCCCCGGGAAACCGCCATGTCCGCCAGGAGTTTTGGCGGCTGGAATGCGGTGGAATCCCTTGAGATTGCATCAAGCAGCAGCGCCTTCCTGCGCTGGTAGGAGAGATACCTGTCGGCAAGGGAGTCCTCCGCCAGCTGGTGCGCCCGCGCCCCTGGCGCCTGGTGAAGCGACCAGATGCAGCCCAGCCCCAGGAGCACAAGGGCGCCCATGGGCAGATACGCGGAGAGGGGACGGGGACTCCTCCCTGCCGTGGCGGCCTCCTCGCGCCGGGTCGGGCCAAAGGCATAGAGGCCAAGAAAGCCCGCCAGGGAGGTCGTTGAGACAATCATGTCGTTGAACTGGGTCAGCGCATGGACGTTCCACGCCACCATCCCGCACACTGTCATTGCGAAGAGCGCCTGTGACTTGCAGCGGCGTCTCCGGAAGAGTCCCGCCGCCAGCAGGAATGGCAGCGAGAGCCTGATGAGTGCATCCAGCGCGCCCGGGATGCCGCATTGCGAAAGCTGTGCGAAGAACACCGAGTGCGCGTCCCGTGCGTCGTCTCCCTCCCATCCCTTCAGACGCATGTGCCACGGATAGAACTCCCCAAGCCCTGCGCCGAAGACAGGATGCCCGCGATAGATTTCAACTGCGGTGCGGTAGTATTCCAGGCGGACTGTAACTGTCTCCATCTTCCTCTTGGACAGATAGTTAAGTGCAAATACCATTGCGGATGCCAGGAGAATTGCCGCCAGGACAAGCCCCGCCTTCCAGAGAGTTGTGAGACGGTGTTCCAGCAGGAGAAGCGCCGCGATTGCGACGCCCGCCACCGCGCCAAGGACCCCGCCCCGGCTTCCGCTGAAGACAAGTGCGCCCACGGCCAGGATGCAGGCCGCGCCGCCGAGAATCCAGCCGCCGGCGCGTGGCGTGGAGGTTCTTCTGCCCAGACGGACTGCCTCCAGCACGAAGAACGGGGAGGCAAGCAGGAGCTGCGCGGCGTAGGCATTCGGGTCAGCGAAGCTACCGGTTGACCGGGTCTGCCTGAGTTTTGCCAGCATCTGCTCGGAGAGCGCGGTCCCCGTGTTCTTTGCGTGTTCAAGCTGCGCCTCGTATTCGGCCTGGAGCCCTCCAAAGTGTTGATGCCATCCCTGGAGGATTGCGATGAGTGCGCCGGCCGCCACCGTATGGAGCATCCACGGCAGGAGCCTTTCGTCGTGCCGGCTCGTCCACCACACCCCCAGTGAGATGCATGCGACGGTATAGAAGTGCCAGAACCAGGCCTGTGCGTATGCGGTCTCCGTCGTATTCACCAGTCCTGCGAGTCCCAGGATTACTGGCGAGAAGGCGACCGCAGGCACGGCGAGAGCCGCGTCCCTTCCTGGCTTTGCCGGATGGATTGCGGCCGTAAGGAGCAGGAGAGCGCCCGAGATTGCGGCCAGGAGGAAGTGTGGCTGGATCGTGAAGAAGAGCCACTCCCATGCATCCATGGGATAGTTTGCCTGTTCCACCGATATTGCGGCGTAGTTCCAACGCAGCGGCAGGAAGAACACCAGGGCGCACCAGAGGATGCGCAGGATGGTTGACGCGCGCCCTTTCATGCTTCAGCCCCCCCGCAGTTATCGTGCCGGTTTCCGCCGTGCTGCCGTCGCATTTCGCAGTGTTCCTCGAATCGGTGGCAGCACTTTACGCGGCCGCACAGTCCGCAGTGGATTGACTGTCCTCCCGTGCCTGGCTTCGCCTGTGGAGCGTAACCCGACTCCTCCCTCTTGAGGAAAGTCGAGCAGCAGAGGCGTCTTCCGCAGATTCCGATGCCTCCGATGATTGCCGACTCGTCCCTGGCTCCGATTTGCCTCATTTCGATATGGCAGTTGAAGGTCGCCCCCAGTTCGCGGATAAGCCCCCTGAAATCAACGCGTGCCTCGGCCGCGTATACGCAGAGGAGCATATTCCGGTCGAAGGAGTAGTGCAGCGTGGTGAGCCTCATGGGGATTCCCTGTCGGCGTATGATCTCCCGCACCCTCTGATACGCCTCCTGGCAGAGGCGGTCGTTTTCCGCGGCCGTCTCCTTGTCCTTTGTGGTGGCGACCCTCAGGACCTTCGGAAGCGATGCGCCCTCCATGCGGCGGCTGCGGCGGCGCGTCCGATCCTGCTCAAGCAGGAGAAGTTCCTCGGTGGAGACCTTCCTCGGGGGCTCCGCAACCTCGCCAAGCTCCTGGAAGCCGTCGCATTGGACGACGAGGGCGGCACCGGAAAGGATTCCCGGAGCCTCCTCGTCGGAGGCGACGTCGTAGCTGATGCAGGGCATCACTTGCAATCGGCAGACAAGGGGCATCTTCCACTCGCAAAACAGGCTTCTTCTCTAACCCAGGGACATCCTGGCGCGCTTGTCCTGGATGACATCATGGAGGATGTCGTCCAGGCTCCTTGTGGGTCGGTATCCCAGAAGCCGTGCGGCCTTGGAGAGATCCGGCACGCGCCTGTGCATATCCTCGAACCCCGGCCCATACGCCTGGTCGTAGGGGATGATCTTGATGGACGACGGGCTGCCCGTCAGCTCCTTGATGCGCTCCGCCAGCCCGAGAATGGTGATTTCCTGGTCGTTGCCGAGGTTTATCACCTGGCCATGTGTCTGGGGAGCTTCTGGAATCATCATCAGCGTCTCGACAATGTCGGAGACATGGGTGAAGCAACGCGACTGGGTTCCGTCGCCGAAGACCGTAATCGGCTTCCCTGAAAGCGCCTGGGTGACGAGTGTGGGGACGACCATCCCGTACTGTCCGGTCTGCCTCGGCCCGACGGTGTTGAAGAGGCGCACCACCGTAATCGGCAGGTGCCTCTCCACCCAATACGCCAGCGCCAGGAACTCGTCGAGGGCCTTCGCGCAGGCATAGCTCCAGCGGCGGCGGCAGGTCGCCCCCATCACGGTGTCGTCATCCTCGTTGAAGGGAATCCTGGACCCCTTGCCGTAGACCTCGGAGGTGCTCGTCAGCAGAAAGGGCTTCCAATGGCGGTTGCACGCCTCCAGGACAACGGTCGTGCCGCCCACGATGCTCTCAATGGTGTGGACTGGCTGGTCGATGATGAGGCGCACCCCCACGGCGCTGGCGAGATGGTATACGAAGTCGGCCTTTGCGACCAGTTCATCCACCAGCTTCGCGTCATTGACGGAGCCCACATGCAATTCCAGGGAGCCGCCCTTTTCGAGGCCGCGCAGATTATCGACGCACCCTGTGGAGAGGTCGTCAAGGACAGTCACCTTTTCTCCGGCGGCGACCAGTTCCGCCGAGAGGTGGGACCCGATGAATCCTGCCCCGCCTGTAATGAGAACATTCATAACGTATTGATTCTGAAGGAGTTACGACCTACCAAGCTCAATTGACCGCTTGCATGCGGCCTCAAGGAGTTCCTGGACCATTCCATCGAAGCCATGCGTCTTCATCACATCCAGCGCCGCGGCGGTTGTGCCGCCCTTCGACGTGACGGCGACCCTCAGCTCCCCGGGGGTGCCCTTTCCCCGGAGCAGCATCTCCGTCGCCCCGGCCATTGTCTGGACGGCGAGTTCCTGGGCGAGTTCTTCATCCAGTCCGAGTTTTGCCCCGCCCTTTGCGAGTGCCTCGATGAACGCGAAGAAGTATGCCGGCCCCGAGCCGGAGAGCGCAGTCACTGCGTCCAGTTTTTCTTCTGGGACTCTCCACGCCCTTCCGAGGGCACCCAGGAGTTTTGCGGCGAATCCGTCCGCCGCCGCGTCCTTTTCATCCGAGAGCGCGTAGCAGCTTGCGCCCTTGCCCACCATCAGCGGGGTGTTTGGCATGACCCTCACCATCCGTGCGTCCCCGAACCATGTCCGGAGCTTTTCGAGTGAGAGTCCTGCGCAGATTGAGAAGACGAGGCAGTTTTTCTTCAGCGGCGGCATTGCCGAGAACGCCTGTGGGGCGGCCTGGGGCTTGACTGCCAGGACCAGCACATCCGCGCCGGCGGCCAGTTCCTCCGTGACGGCGGGGACTGTCTCCAGCCCCGTCGCCCGCGAGAATGCGTCCCTGGCCTCAGCCGACGGATCGGCCGCGGCAATCCTGTCGCCGGGGAAGAGATTCTTCGCGACGATTCCTCCGGCGATGGCCGTCGCCATCTTTCCTGCTCCGCAGAAGAGAATGTCCATGGTTTCCTTTTGGTTGGGTGCCGTCTTTAGAGCCCCATCCTGTCCCGCAGATTGTGGAAGGATTTTTCGAGGCTTTCGAAGGGTGGCATCTCGCCGTTGTCGCGTTCGACGATATACCACTGTGCTCCGGCGAACTTTGCGGCGTCGATGATAGCCGGCCATTCGAGATTTCCGTCACCGACCTCCGTGATCACGAGTTTTGGGGCGAATTCATCGGTTCTCGACTCGAGTTTGCCGTCCTTGAGGTGGAAGCATGGGACCCTGTGGGGCAGCCTTCGAATGAGTGCGGAGGGTTCCTTTCCTGCGTATGCGACCCAGTACGTATCGATTTCGAACCATGCGTTGAAGGGGTCCAGTTCACGAATCAGGTGTTCGTAGCATGTCAATCCGTCGGGCAGCTTCAGGAATTCGTGGAAGTGGTTGTGATATCCCAGCGAGAGTCCAGCCTCCGCCAGGAGTGCCGCGCACTTGTTGAAGCGCTTGACGAAATCCTTCCAGGTCTTGAGCTTGAGCCCCGTGCCGCCCTGGGGGAAGAAGCCGCCGATTGCAGGATAACGGCATCCCCACATGAGATGCTCGTCAATCACCGCGTTGGTCTCCTTCTCGATGCGGTCAAAGCTGATGTGGGTGGCTACGCACTCCAGCCCCTCGCCGGAGAGAATCTTCTGGATTTCCTTCGGGGGAATCGGTCCGATGGCGGAGAGCTGCACGCCGTCGTAGCCAATCTCCTTGACACGCTTGCAGGTCTTCGCGAAATCCTTCGCGTTCTTTGTAAATTCCCTGACTGTGTAGAACTGGGCAGCTAGCTTTTCCATGTTTCCTGTGGGGTTGTGGTGGATTGGATGGGGTCGTCTGGTCGGTGGATTATGCCTGAAAAAAGTGGTGGAGCGCCTTCCCTCCGGTGCCGTCAGGACATGCAGTCCCTGAAGAACTTGATGGTGCGGGGAAGCCCCTCCGAAAGCGTGACGGTTGGCAGCCAGCAGAGGGCTACTCGCGCGAGCCCGATGTCCGGGCAGCGCACCTTCGGGTCGTCCGAGGGCAGAGGCCGTGTGACGAGCTTGCTCTTGCTTCCCGTAAGCCTGATTACCATCTCCGCAAGCTCGCGAATCGTGAACTCCCCTGGATTGCCGATGTTGACGGGGCCGGGGAACTCCTCGACGGAGTCCTCCATCATCGCGACAAGCCCAGCCACGGTGTCGGTGCAGTAGCAGAAGGAGCGTGTCTGGGAGCCGTCGCCGTAGATGGTGATAGGCTCGCCGCGCAGCGCCTGCATTATGAAGTTCGAGACCACCCGCCCGTCTTCGGGATCCATCCTCGGTCCGTAGGAGTTGAAGATTCTGACCACCTTGATTTTTGTACCGAATTGGCGTTGGTGGTCGAAGAAGAGGGATTCCGCCATGCGCTTCCCCTCGTCGTAGCAGGAGCGCACACCGTGCGGGTTGACGTTGCCCCAGTATTCCTCGGGCTGCGGGTGCACCTTCGCGTCTCCGTAGACCTCGGAGGTTGATGCCTGGAGGATGAACGCCCCCTTGCGCCGTGCCAGCTCCAGCGTCTTCAACGCCCCGAGGAAGCAGGTCTCCGAGGTTCCGATTGGGTCGGCCTGGTACCGTGGCGGGCTTGCGGGGCATGCGAGGTTGTAGATTTCGTCCACATCCTCGTCGAACTCCATCCACCTGACGTCCTCCTTGCGGAAGGCCAGCCTGTCGCCGAATTCGGCGGCGAGTCCCTCCAGGTTCACCATCCGTCCCGTGGAGAGATTGTCTATCACGGTGACCTTGTGCCCGGCCATCAGGAGTCTTTCGGCAAGATGGGAGCCGAGGAATCCCGCTCCGCCTGTGATGAGGATGCGTTTGGCTGTGGACATTTGGTAGAAGTATTAGATTTGACGCCGTTCCCTGGTTCCGCCCCCGGGGTGCTGCTCCGCGGGGCACGGGGCGGCCGTCAGGAAAAACACTTGGATAGGACTCCAAATATAATACACTTCGTAGGCAGGTGGCTACCGATGAAAATAGAGACGGAGAGGAAATTTCTGGTTTCAGGGGAGGAATGGCGTCCTCTGGCCACCCACAGTTCGGAGATTACGCAGGGGTATTTCCCGACCCAGGGGGGCTCCTCTGTCCGCATACGCGTCATCGGCGACCGGGCGAACATCAATATCAAGGGCAAGCCCAGCGGATGCTCGCGGGTCGAATTCGAATACGAGATCCCCGTGGAGGACGCATGGATGATGCTGGAGAAATTCTGCGGCGGGACGACAGTCCCCGCCGGCGACACGGGACTCGTCTGGGAGATTGACGAATACCACGGCCCCTTCGAGGGACACGCCACTGCGGAGGTGGAGCTGCCGGAGGAGGACCACCCCTTCCCGCGCCCGGAATGGCTTGGAAAAGAGGTGACGGATGACCACAGGTTTTCGAACCTGGCACTGGCACTGGCGCAGTCCTGGCCCGGCGCATAGAGAGCGCGGCCTGGCGGCATAGTAATGCTAACTACTTGCGCCAGAAGATGTTATATAATTTGACTGAACGCACCGTATGCGCTGTGCAATGCGGTTCCTGAAGAGTGCGACCATTGCGGCCAGCGCCAGGAACGCCGCGGGAATCGTCCAGTAGAGCGCGTTCACCCCCAGTGCCGGCGCGATTATGCACGCACCCAGGTGTCCCAGTCCCGAGCAGGACGAGCGGACCGCCTGTGCGTATCCGAAGATCACGCCCCGGTGTTCCGGCTCCGTCACCTTTGAAATCCAGGAGGTGCATATTGGCTCCATCCCGCCGCCGCAGAAGACCATTATGAACCGCAGCGGAATCATTGCCAGGACCCCCCAGGTGGTTCCCACTGCGACCCCAGGCAGGGACACGCGTGGTTCCGAGGGCAGAACAAATGGCAGCGCCGCCATTGCGAGGACGGCGAGGCATGCGGTCAGCGCCATCGCCTGGGCAATCCTTGCGGGGCGTCCGTCAATATGCCTGGCGAGCAGGAATCCCGCCGTGACGGCCCCCAGTGAGCCGGCTCCCATCACCCAGCTTGTGAACATTTCCCGCCCGGGGAAGTCTACGCCCCCGTTGAGTTGTTCGACATAGAGGGCGATCTGGGACTGGTCCATCAGGCGCGCCAGCGAGTTGCATCCGTAGATTGCGAGGACGGGCAGCGCGGGCAGCAGGACAGTCGTCCAGGTCAGCCTCCATCCCCCCGCGCCCGTGGGCTTGCCCGCGGCGTCTCCCGCCTCGGGCGTGAATTGCTCCTTCACGAGGAAGAGCACCAGCAGGGTCGTCACCAGCAGGAGTCCGCTGGAGATGTGGAATGAGTTTCGGAATCCGAACTGGTCCGCCAGGACGCCTCCCACGAGGAGCCCGGCCATCTCCCCCGAGAAGATCGAGCTTGACAGCAGCCCCAGGGCGAATCCCTGCTTTTCCCGGGGCGTATTGCATGCGACCAGGGTGGTCGACGCGGCAATCGTCCCCGTGAAGCATCCTTGGAAGAAACGGAGCGCCAGAAACTGCCAGACGCTTCTGCTAAGCCCCATTAGGCCCAGGACCACAGTCCCCATGAATGCGGCGCGAAGCACCATCTTCTTGCGTCCGAAGCGGTCTGCGACCCACCCCCACAGTGGCGCGGCGACCATGAAGGCGGCCTGTGTCAGGAGCGACGAGAGCCCTGCGTAGAAGCGTATGCGCGGTTCCCCCGCATCCGGGGCGAGTTCGCGGATGAAATATGCCGCGAAGGGGACCGACATGGAGAAGCCGCACAGCGAGACGAACTGCGAGCCCCACAGGACCGCCAGGTTGCGGCGCCAATAGCTGAAATCGGCGGACAAGGTGCCTTTGCCTCCCAGTCCGCTAGAAGTGGCAGTTCAGGCGGATGCCGCCCAGGAAGGTGACCGCCGAGTTGAATGCGTCGTCCCGTGCCGCGTCCCGCGAGCGGCTGTCCGGATGCATGTCCGTCTGGACGAATGGCTCGACAGACCATGTGCCGTTGACATTCCAGGTGAGGGACGACCTCCACGCCGCCGTGTAGAAGGCGTTGCCTCCCACCATTCCGTCGGTCATCCTGCGGAGCTTTCTCGTGTCGCCCCAGTAGAGCATCAGGCTGTTCGCCCACTGCCACGAGCCGTCCTCCGTCACGGAGTAGACGAGCGTTGCGTCCGTGAGTGCGAATGTGGCATTCTTGCCGTAGTTGTGTTCGAGGGTGAAGGCCCCCGTCAGGGCGAACCTGCCGATCTGCCAGATTTCATTGAGGAGGAAGCTCATCGAGAGGCTTCCCGAATTCTCCTCGCTCTCGCCGGGATATCCGTTGTAGGTCCAGCAAAGGTCCACGACGACCGGCCCCATCACCCCTGTATTGGTGAAGCCCAGCGCATAGCCCATGTAGAAGCGGTCGTCCTGGAAGTGGCGGCGACGGCCGGCCGTCCCTGAAAAGTTGTAGGTTCCCGTTACGCCCATGTAGAGGCCGCTCTCCGAGACCTCGGCCTGCATCACGGAAACCATGGAGGGATTCTCGCACCAGCCCTCGCGGACGTATCTGGAGGAAAGCCCCAGCCCGAAGGAACAGGTTGGCTCAAACCTGGGAGGGGGAATGACCGGACGGGCCTGCGGAACCGGAGGAGCCGCCTCCCCACGCTCCTGGGCATAAAACTGCATCCGCATCTCAGGGGACTGGGCAAAACACAAGAGGGATGCGAGGGACAACAACAAAAAAGCCGAAAAGATACGACTCATGAGAAAAACTACTCCATGAATGAAGATTCCACGACCACTGAATGAAACACAGGATAATGTAGCCCAAAGAAGAGAGTGAACCCGAACTCACCTCCGGCCACGGCGTGGCAAGACTGCGGGAAAAAATCCATGTCGCCTTGTGCCGCCCCGTATTCTGTTGATATATTAAGAACATGTTGCGGAATGGGGCGGACGCCGAAGCGCCAAGTGCCTGGCGCAGTTTCCCTTCCCGCGGCCTGCAATTTCCGTGCAATCCCCACTGGCCCTCCTTGAGCCCCACCATTTGCGACGAGTGCGATGAAGATCCAGAGTTCTCCAACCATGCGACGGATGCCGACCTACCTGCACCGTCTTCTCCGCATGCGCCTTGCGGGCGAGGAGTGGGTTTCCTGCGCCGACCTTGCCCAGTATATGAACATCCCCCACATCCTCGTGAGGAAGGACGTGGCCATGACCGGCCTCAAGGGCAACAAGCGCTATGGCTTCCGGGTGAACGAACTCATCGACGCCATCCTGAGGCTTGTGGGCTGGGACAGCGTATCGAAGGCGACCCTCGTCGGCGCCGGCTCCCTGGGCTCCGCCCTCCTGGGCTTCTCCGACTTCAAGGCATACAACTTCAAGATCACCTCCGTATTCGACTCCGACAAGGAGAAGATAGGCCGCGAAATCCACGGCTTCAAGGTGCACGACATAGCGCAAATCCGCAACATCCTAAAGAAGGCGCCGCCAAAGGTGGGAATCATCTGCGTGCCGGCAGTCGGGGCGCAGCTCATCGCGGATGTCATGGTCTCCCTCGGAATCAAGTATATCTGGAACTTCGCAAACGTGTGCCTCCAGGTGCCAAAGGACGTGATCGTCCAGCGGGAGGTCATCGCCGGCGGCCTGGCAGTCCTCTCCGCAAAAATCAAGAAGGCGGAGGCGGGAGAACCACAACAACCCTCGGAAGAGTAGCCACAAGCAAAGGGCGAAATTGGACAAAAGGTGACTTTTCATGAAAATTCCGCAGAATTTCTTCGTTTTTTTGACAGAATGTGATTGAAAGTGATTTTTTCCGGGCTACATTAGCGCCGTTTACGATAGTTTTTTATCATGTGATGATAATTTAACCTCATCAGATACCCCACCTAATAGAACAGGAGCATAGAGAGATGAAGAAGGAAAAGGTGAAACCCGTGGTTGAGCTGACTCCCGAGCAGAAGGACGCGGCCGAGAAGGCCACCGTTGACGCGATTGTCGCGAAGGTGAAGGCCGCCCAGGAGCTTTACGCGAACTACACCCAGGAGCAGGTTGACAAGATTTTCAAGGCGGCCTCCCTTGCCGCGAACAAGATGCGCATTCCCCTGGCCCAGATGGCTGTCGAGGAGACTGGCATGGGCGTAGTCGAGGACAAGATCATCAAGAACCACTACGCCTCCGAATACATCTTCAACAAGTACGAGCATCTGAAGACCTGCGGCATCATTGACGTTGACGACGCCTTTGGCATGATCAAGGTCGCGGAGCCCCGTGGCGTGATTGCGGGCATTGTCCCGACCACCAACCCGACCTCCACGGCGATTTTCAAGTCGCTGATTGCCCTGAAGACCCGCAACGGCATCGTCTTCAGCCCCCATCCCCGTGCGAAGCACTGCACCAACATGGCCGCGAAGATTGTCCTTGACGCCGCTGTGGAGGCCGGCGCCCCTGCCGACATCATCGGCTGGATTGACGAGCCGACCGTCACCATGTCCGGCTACCTGATGGGGCACAAGGACGTCGCCCTGATTCTGGCGACTGGCGGTCCGGGCATGGTCAAGGCCGCATATTCCTCGGGCACCCCCGCCGTCGGCGTCGGCCCTGGCAACACCCCAGTCATCCTTGACGACACCTGCGACGTCGAGATGGCCGTCAGCTCGATTCTCCTTTCCAAGACCTTCGACAACGGCATGATCTGCGCCTCCGAGCAGTCGGCGACTGTCCTCGCGCCGATCTACGACGCGGTCAAGGCCGAGTTCAAGAAGCGCGGCGGCTACATCCTCAACAAGAAGGAGGCGGACGCAGTCGGCAAGGTCATCCAGGTCGATGGCAAGATCAACGCGAAGATTGTTGGCCAGACCGCCCTCACCATCGCCAAGATGGCCGGCATCAAGGTTCCCGAGCAGACGAAGGTGCTCATCGCCGAGGTCAAGGGCGTCGGGCTGGACGTCCCCTTCTCCCGCGAGAAGCTCTCCCCCACCCTCGCCCTCTACAAGGCTGACACCTACGAGGAGGCAATCGAGAACGCGAAGGCCCTTTTGAACTACGGCGGCCTGGGGCACACTGCGGTCCTCTACACCAACACCCAGAACGAGGAGCGCATCAGGGAGTTCGGCCACATCATGCTTGCGAGCAGAGTCCTCATCAACACGCCAAGCTCGCAGGGCGGCATCGGCGACCTCTACAACTTCGCCCTCAACCCATCGCTGACACTGGGCTGCGGCTCATGGGGCGGAAACTACGTCTCCGAAAACGTCGGCCCAATGAATCTTCTGAACATCAAGTCCATCGCCAAACGGAGGGAAAACATGCTCTGGTTCCGCGTCCCCCAGAAGGTCTATTTCAAATACGGCTGCCTCTGCACCGCCCTGGGGGATCTTGCGGGCAAGAAGCGCGCCTTCATTGTCACTGACAAGTTCCTCTACGGCACCGGCATCCTCGGACCGATGCTCCAGAAGCTCACCGACATGGGCATCGCGACACATGTCTTCAGCGACGTCGCCCCGGACCCCACCATCCAGCTCGCGCAGAAGGGGCTCGAACAGCTCCGCAGCTTCGACGCCGACGTGATCATCGCGGTGGGCGGCGGAAGCCCAATCGACGCGGCGAAGATCATGTGGCTCATGTACGAGCTGCCCGATGTCAAGTTCGAGGATGTGGCCATGCGCTTCATGGACATCCGCAAGCGCATCGTCAAGCTGCCTGAACTCGGCAAGAAGGCCATGATGGTCGCAGTGCCCACCACCAGCGGCACCGGCTCCGAAGTCACACCCTTCGCCGTCATCACCGACGAGGTCACCCAGCAGAAGTTCCCGCTGGCGGACTACGCGCTGACCCCGAACATGGCAATCATCGACACCGAGCTGGTAATGAAGCTCCCGAAGGGGCTCACGGCCATCTCCGGCATCGACGCACTCACACACGCCCTCGAAGCCAGGGTCTCCTGCATGCAGAGCGACTACTGCAACGCGCTGGCAAGCGAGGCCGCCGCACTGATCCTCAAGTATCTGCCCGAGTGCTACAACAACGGCCCCATGAATGAAATCGCCCGCGAACACATGTTCAACGCCTCCGCAATGGCCGGCATGGCGTTCGCAAACGCATTCCTCGGGCTCTGCCACTCCATGGCGCATAAGCTCGGAGGCATGTACCATGTGCCCCACGGCTTGGCAAATGCTTTCCTCATCACTTACATTATGCGCTACAATGCGGTGGATTGCATGACAAAGCAGGCCGCATTCCCACAGTACCACTACCCGAATGCAAAGGCGGACTACGCGGCAGTCGCAAGGTACATCGGTCTCACAGGAAAGAACGACGACGAATTGGTCGACAAGCTCGTCGGAAAGGTCGACGAACTCAAGGCGGCCCTCGACATCCCCAAGGCTATGAAGCCCTGGTTCGACGCGAAGGGAATCACCGAGAAGACCTTCCTCGCACAGCTTGACGAACTCGCCGTCAAGGCCTATGACGACCAGTGCACCGGCGCCAACCCACGCTACCCGCTGATCTCCGAAATCAAGGAGCTCTACCTCGCCGCATACTACGGGAAATAGCCTGCCGGGAATGACACGCCCCATGCCCGCGACCACCACATTGTGACGCGAGGCACGGGGCGAGAACTCCAAAGGGCGACGCCCCGCCCTCTTCCAGATGTCTCCCGACTTCAGGAAGAGGGTTCTGCGTATCTGGATTCACTACACCACAACATGCAGCATCCTGGAAACAGGACGGACAATAACAAGGAGAAGGCAAGATGGAAATTCTGAAGAAGATCTCCGAGGCGCGCGCCTCGGGAGCCGGCTATGAAGGAAAGCAGGAGGACGCGGTCTTCGTCTTCGCAGGCGCACTGGGCGAAATCCTCGTCAGGGAACCTAACTTCGCAGGCCCCGCAGTGAGACTCCTCGCCGCATTCAGCGACAGCAAGGTCTCCTCCGAATGCGTCGAAATCTTCCCGATGGAGAAGCTCGAGAACCTCATCCCCAGGCTGGCCGTCAAGACGGCGATTCTCTGCGTCCCACACCGCCAGGCCGAAAAGACCGCAGAGGAACTCGGACACGCGGGAATCACACGCATCCTTAACTGGAGCGGAATCGACCTCATGCCCAGACCCCATCTCGCAATCCTCAACGAGGCACCCCCCGCAAACTGCCTCGACCAGGAAAACTAGCCACCTAAAAATCCATAGGGACAAATGGGTAAAATCAAGATGGTCATCTGCATCGGCAGCTCCTGCTTCGCCAGGGGAAACGCCGAAAACGTCAAAATCACCGAAGACTTCCTGGCCAAACGCGGCCTCTCCGATGAAATCGACATCGACCTCTGCGGAGGACTCTGCACGGGAAACTGCGCCGACGGACCAATTGTGATTGTCAATGACAAAATCTACAAGCACGTCGAAGGCGGGGCAATGCTCGATATTCTGAATCATTACTTTCCGAAGTAGGGAGAAGGGAGAAGAGGGGAGAGGGGAGTGCGTGGATGGCGCGCGTGGGCGCGCCCGCACGGTGCTTCCGCCGTGCGTCCACAGAAGAAGGGAGGAGGGAGGAGGGAGAAGTCGCAATGATTGCGTAACATGTTGAAAGCAAACATGTTATATACACTTCCAATTCATTGCTTGCTTTTTTGTTGTAGCGGAGGGAACAATCCTTAAAGAAAGATGTTTGAGCCTGTCTATACCATTGAGAATGAGTGCCAGGACTGCTACAAGTGTGTCCGTCACTGTCATTGCAAGGCCATTCGGATAGTCAACGGCAAGGCTTCCGTGATACCCGAGAGCTGTGTCGCCTGCGGGGAGTGCGTGAAGGTATGCCCCTCCCATGCGAAGAAGATCCGCTCCGACCTCTCCCGCCTGAAGCGTCTTCTGGACGAAGGCGGCAACCTCCATGCGTCCATTGCGCCGAGTTTCCCAGCCTATTTTCCCGGCGTCAAGCTAGGGCAGCTTGCGGCCGCCCTCAAGCGCCTTGGCTTCAAGGGAGTCAGCGAGACCGCCCTGGGCGCGCAGATTGTCAGCAACCAGACGGCGGGGTTCCTGCACACCACCGACCTGCCCCTGGTGATTTCCAGCGCATGCCCCGCCTGCGTGGACTACATCAGGAAGTACCACCCCGAGGCCACGAAATACATCGCCCCCTTCCTCTCGCCAATCCTCTCCCACTGCCGGCTGGTCAAGGAACGCTTCGGGGACGACGCGAAGGTCGTCTTCTTCGGCCCCTGCGCCGCGAAGAAGAACGAGGCCGACAGGCATCCCGAGCTGCTTTCCCTGGCGGTCACCTTTGCGGCGTTGGACGAACTCCTCCAGGAGAAGGACATACACCTTGTGGAGGAAGAAATCGCCGACATCGAGATTCAGCCGGCGGAGGAGGGACGCTTCTATTCGGTGGAGGGCGGCATGAACGACACCCTCCGCGACGGCCAGAAGGACGTCCGCTACATATCCGTCTCAGGCCTTGAGAACCTCGACCGCATGCTCTCCTACTACTACGGAGGACGTTCCCAGCGGCGCATCTTCCTCGAATGCCTCGCCTGCCACGGCGGCTGCGTGAACGGGCCGGTCATCCCCCAGGGCTTTGCGGGGCTTGAAACCATCACCGAGACCGACAACCTCAGCAGCTTCCAGACAAGCTGCGACCGCACATGCCCCGAAAACATCCACGATGAACTGAAGTCCGACCCCGTGGACGTGGTGGAGCCCTCCGAAAACGACATCACATGCGCCCTTGCCAGGGTCGGGAAGTTCAGCCGCGAGGACGAATTGAACTGCGGAGCCTGCGGCTACAGCACCTGCCGGGAATTCGCGAAGGCCCTTCTGGAGGACAAGGCGGAGGAGGCAATGTGCCACACCTACCTGCGCAGGAACTTCGAGCGCACCAGCAACGCCCTCATCCGCTTCATCCCGGCGGCAGTCGTCCTCGTTGACGAGCATCTCAACATCAGCGAATGCAACAGGAACTTCGCACGGATGGTCGAGATGACCGACGTCTTCGACGCGCTCGGCAACCTCAACACAATCCCCGTCGCAAATACGCTCCCCGACTTTGCGGACCTCTTCGGAAGCGTCATCGAGAATGGCGGCGAAATCGAGAAGTTCAACCAGAAATTCAAGGACAAGATCATCAACATCAGCGTATTCACGATTGCGAAGGGGAAGTTCGCCGGCGCCGTCATCCAGGACATCACCAAGAACGAGCTGCAACGTGAACAGATTGCCGAGAAGGCCCGCGAGGTCATCCGCAAGAACGTGCATACTGTCCAGCAGGTGGCGAGGCTCTTCGGCGAACATGTCGCCGACACCGAAATCCTCCTGAATGAAATCGCGGGAAGCTACGAAAGCCACGGAGAGAACGAGCAATGACCTCGAAGGTTTTTGTAGAAGTCGAGTCCTTCCAGTTCACAAAGACTGGGCAGGCCGCCTGCGGCGACGACATCCAAATCGAGCATCTCGCCAACGAGAACAGATACCTGGCCGTCCTCTCCGACGGGCTTGGAAGCGGAGTCAAGGCGAACATCCTCGCCAACATGACGACGACGATGGCGCTTCGCTTCCTGCAGTCGAACATGGACATGCTCCAGTCGATTGAGACCATCATGGACTCGCTGCCCGTCTGCGAAGTCCGCAAGATAAGCTACGCCACCTTTTCGATGATTGACCTGCGCCTTGGCGGCATCACGCGTGTCATCGAGATGGGCAACCCGCAATACATCCAGTTGCGCGGCACGGAGGAGGTCCCCCCCATCAAGCACGAGACGATTGTCTCCCAGCATTGGCCCGACCGCCAGGTGGAGTGCTACGAAATCAAGCTTGAGCCTGGCGACCGCCTGATTGTCGCCTCCGACGGCGTCACCCAGTCCGGCCTTGGCGAGGGTTCCCAGTACAAGTTTGGCTGGCGCCGTTGCGGCGAGATGGCATACGCCCAGGAACGCATCGCCGCAAACCCGGAAATCTCCTCCTACGCGCTGGCGCGGTCGATTGCGTACCAGGCATACGCAATCTCGAAGAACACCTGCAAGGACGACATCTCCTGCCTTGTCTTCTACATCAGGACGCCACGGGTGATGCGCCTTCTGACAGGCCCTCCCTACCACAAGGAAAACGACCGCGAATACGCCCTGAAGGCGGACCTCGGGGAGGAGCACACGATCATCTGCGGCGGCACCACCGCCAACATCGTCGAAAGGGTGCTTGGGAAGCGCGTCGAGATTGACATTACGCACCTCAAGCCGGGAGACAAGCTGCCGCCGGCAGGCAGGATTCCAGGGGTCGCCCTTGTCACGGAGGGCATCCTCACCCTGACAAAGGTCTGCGTCGCCCTGGAGAACGACGAGGAGGCCTCCACCCTGCCCTCGCCCGTCAAGCGCATCATCGACATGATGATGCAGCACGACCACATCGAGTTCGTGGTCGGCACGAAGGTCAACGAAGCCCACCAGGACCCCAGCCTCCCGCAGGACCTGGAGCTCAGGCGGGGAGTCATCCGCAGAATCGCAAAGGCTCTCACGGAAAAGTACCGCAAGGAGGTTGAGATTTCCTTCTTCTGACGGCAAACCGCTTTTTTCAGCAACCAGTCACGCGCGGGCGGTTCTCCGCAGGCGCGCAACCACACATAAAACAAAGGGACAAGACATAAAATGAAGAAGCTGCAACTTGAAATCTGCTGCGGAACCACCTGCTTCATGCTCGGCGCCGACAAGCTCCTCAACATCGAGAACGAGATGCCTACCGACCTGCGCAGCCGCGCCGACATCAGGGCTCTCCCATGCCTCGGACTGTGCAACGACAGCAAGCTGGCGGGCGCGCCATACGTCAAGCTCAACGGCGAAATCATCGAAAAGGCGACCGCCGAGAAGATCTACGAGAGAATGCGCGAAATCCTCGAGAACTCGCCACTCTAACCCACGCCTCCTCAATGGACAGGGAGGATGGCGCGAGCCGCCGCCCTCCCGATGACGCCCGCACGACCCCGCCACGCAAGGCACGCCGGCACGATACGCCGCCTGCCCATGTAACCAACATCCCCACCTAAAAGCCCAACTCCTCCATGATTGACGGCTCCGTATACCTAAGGCGAGAACTCATGATCCGCTTCGTCCGTGCCTTCAACGACGGCACGCTCGAGACGGAACTCGACAGGCTGCCCATCGCGCTGCGGCCCAGGCAGGGCGGCTCCAGCAGATGCTGCATCTACCACGACCGCGCCGTCATCAAATACCGCGTAATGAGCCTGCTGGGATTTTCCTGCGAGGAGGAGACAGACGAGGCGCGGACGCTGGCCTCGTACTACCGCGAGGCACGCGAACGCCCCACCCCGGTCGCAGACCCCGACTCCGAGAAGATACCCCTCTCCGTCTGCGAGGCGGGATGCTCGGAATGCCCAAGCTCCAGGGTGGTTGTGACGGGCAACTGCCGGGGGTGCTTCTCGCGCCCGTGCATGTACAACTGCCCGAAGAATGCCATCGACATCGTAAACCAAACCTCGACTATCGACTACAGCAAGTGCATCAAGTGCGGAAAGTGCGTCTCCGTCTGCCCGTTCCATGCAATTGTCAAGACGACTGTCCCCTGCGAGGACGCATGCCCCACCGGCGCCATCCACAAGGACGAGGAGGGGCATACCACCATCGACCCCAAGAAGTGCATCTCCTGCGGAAACTGCTTCTCCAAGTGCCCGTTCAGCGCAATCATGGAGAAGTCCCAGCTCCTGGACGTCCTCCTTGCGCTTAAGCGTGGCGAGGAGGTGGTCGCAATGGTCGCGCCGGCCGCGACCTCCCAGTTCGCAGGAACAATCGAGCAGCTCTTCACCGCCGTCAGCAGGCTCGGGTTCCACGATGTAATGGAGGTCGCCCTCGGCGCCGAAATGACCACCGAACACGAGACCCGCGAGTTCCAGGAGAGGATGAACGCCGGCGAAAAGCTCATGACCACATCCTGCTGCCCCGCATACGTGGAGCTCGTCCGCAAGCTTCTTCCCGACTTCATGAAATACGTCTCCACGACCCCCAGCCCCATGGTCTTCGCCGCCCAGATTGCCCGTGCGGAGCATCCTGGATGCAAGGTAGTCTTCATCGGCCCCTGCGTTGCGAAGCGAATGGAGGCGATCCGGAAGGGCGTCGACTACGTCCTCAGCTTCGAGGAACTTGGCGGAATGCTTGCAGGCAACAACATTGACGTAATCGCCTGCGAGCCCTGGAAGATTCCGCGCCCGGCCATCGCCACCGCACGGAACTTCTCTAGGAGCTGCGGCGTCACCGAGGCCGTCATCCAGGAGGCAGGCGGCCTCAAGGAGGACTTCAAGCTCGATTCCAAGGCCATCAACGGCATCGACAAGAAGACCCTCGCAATGCTGAAGCTCTACGCGGCCGGAAAGCTCCCTGCGAACTTCCTCGAGGTCATGTCCTGCCCAGGAGGCTGCGTGGGAGGCCCATGCTCCCTTAGGAAATAACCCCGGATCAAAAAAAACACTGTCCGTGACAAGGAGGGGAGGCTGTCTGCCAGCGCTCCTCCTTGTTTTTTCGGGGCGCGGCTTCTCGCTTCATGGGCAACGGAGGCCAGGCGACGCCATATATTTCCCGTATTGTCGTTTTCCCCAAGGAATTCTCCCCAAAAAACATCAAGTCACACCCCCATTATGAAACGATTCTTCCTTCTTCCGATTCTCTTCGTGTCGGCGATGATGCTCCTTGCCGACTTCAACGAAGCCCTTACCTACTTCAACGCCACAACCGACAAGCCGGCAGTCTCATACAAGGCCGGGGATAAGGTGGTCTTCACATTCAATTTCGGCGAGATGAACAAGGACATCCCCGAAGGGACGGTCATCAGCTGGGTGCGGGAGGGGGACGACCAGGTCTTCGCAAACGGAGACCTGGTGTGGCGGCATGACGAGCCAGTCACCCTGGAGACATCAATCGGATGCCCGGGATTCGTCCACATCTTCGCAAAGCTGAAGGATGCCGCCACCGGGAATGACATCAAGTTCGAAAACGGAAATGCCGTCACCCTGGACTGCGGAGCCGGCGCCGAACCGGAGAAGCTAATCGCCGCCCCGGAGCCAAGGGACTTTGACGAATACTGGCAGAAGCAGAAGGAGAAGCTGGCAAAATGCCCGATGGAACTCCTTGAGAAGAAGGAGGTGCTCCGCAACAACGGGGTAGTCGTCTACGCAGTCAAGATTTCCTGCGTGCCCCCGCGCCCCGTCACCGGATTCCTGGGCATCCCCGAAAACGCCGCCGAAAAGAGCCTCCCCGTCTACTGCTACTATGACGGATACTCCTCAAACAAGGACATCTTCCAGCAAATCCCGAAATGGTTCGCGAATGACAAAATCTCCTTCGCCGTCAACGCACACGGGGCAGACCTCCTGCAGGATGACGAATACTACGAACAGTTCAACAAGGAAATCAAGAGCGGAGACTACGGCTACGCATTCGACCCAAAGCAGAATCTCTCCCCGGATACGGCATACTTCCACGGAATGGTCATGAGACTGCTCCGCGCGGCGGAGTTCGCAAAGACACTCCCCGAATGGGACGGGAAGACACTCGTGGCATGCGGCTCAAGCCAGGGAGGACTCCAGAGCGTCTGGGCGGCCGCCCTCGACCACGACTTCACCAGCGCATACCCCACCGTCCCATGGCAGTGCGACGTGGGGGGCGAGGACGCCTTCAACAGGCTCTCGGGTCCCTGGAGGATTCCATACGTCCCAGGCCTCAAATACTTCGACTGCGTCTACATGGCACGGCGCATCACCTGCCCTGTCGAAATCCCCCGTGCAGGGCTTGGCGACTACATCTGCCCGCCTTCGGGAATCGCACTCCTATACAACAACCTCAAATACCCGAAGAAGATCAACTGGTACCAGGGCTCGAACCACGGCTTTGTCCCCAGAACTCCGGAGACATTCACCTTTGAGGAACCGTAAATACTTGACAATCAAGTAGTTATATAACTACACAAAAAAAGGCGTCCTGATGCGGAGATTCCACCGCGCCAGGGCGCCTTTCGCCTTATTGTGGTTTTCTGGCTATTCCGTGAGCTTCTTGTAGACTGCGAGGGTGCGTTCCGCCAGCTTCCTCATGGAGACCACTCCCTCTCCGATGACCTGGGGCTCTATCGTGTCGTTCAGTCTTTCAGCCAGGCGGCTTTCAGGATTGAGGATGCCGATGATTGAACCTGCGGTTGCCCCCGTGCAATCCGTGTCCATTCCCCCCATGACAGCCAGCGCGGCAGTCCGGTCGATGGACTTTCCTCCGAGGAGGAGCGACATGACCACGATCTGGAGGTTGTTGATTGCGTGGACGCCGCTCATTCCCTTGTAGCGGGCGTCCAGCTTGTCCATGAACACCTCCCAGGAGGGAGACTCCTTGACCCACGCGAGGGATGTCCTGACCGCCTCGGCGAAACGGCACTTGGCGGGGATTTCGGAGAGTCCGATTTCGATGAGCCTGACCGGGTCGTCTTCGCAGAATGCCGCGGCAATCACCGCCGCAACGAACATCTCCGCGTAGATTCCGTTCTTAACATGTGTCCAGCATGCGTCCCGGTATGCGAACTCAGCCGCCATCTCCGGGCGTCCTGCGCACGCATATCCCCAGAAATCCGCACGGATTGCGGCTCCAATCCATTCACGGTAGGGGTTGTTGAATCGCCGTGTGAATGCCGCTGTCGCGGAGACATTCCCCTGGCGGTGCCTGCGTGGATGCCTGATGTTGTAGTTGAGGATTGCCTGTGTCTCGGCTGTGCAGATTGCATCGAACGGCAGACTGTCGTTCCAGCAGTCTGCGACATTGCTCCACTTGAAATCCCGTCCGTATTGCTCCAGCACCTTCAGTCCGATGATTGTGTAGTGGATGTCGTCGTCTGCCTCCATGCACCTGATATTCTCCCTCCAGGAGAGCGGGCAGTAGAGCGCCTGGTCGTCCAGCTTTCCGCGGAAGAAGTCATCCAGCTCCCATTCGCCGCGTTTGACGAGCAGTTCCTTAATCCTTTTGCGTGGCCAGCCTTCCACGGGCTTTCCCAGGGCGCATCCGACGGAGCGTCCGCGCCATGCGCCGTGGAAGCGTTCCAGCAGTTCGCTGTCGGAGAGTTTCATCTGAAGCGTCCGCGGCCCATCTGGGCGCAGTGCACGGATCTCCTCCAGTTCGTCTGGCTCCTCGTATGGCCAGTCCTCCCGCATCGGAAGTGATTCGACCTCCTTCCACAAATCCAGAATTCCTTCGGCGAATGCGTCCGCCTCGGGGTGCAGCATCTTGAAGCGTTCGCGGATTCCGTCGGGAACCACCCTGCCCTCCTCCTCAAGCTGCTTCAACTCCATGGAAAAATTCAAATAGGGAGTATCCCATCCTGCAATGATCATTTTTGTGTGTCCTGTTTGTTGTTTATGTGAAGGCGCCGTAGTCGGCGCCTGGAAGTCCGCCGCCGTTGGCTATGTGCCTCAGATGATGATCGTCCCGTGGGAGACAGTCGGATAGAGCGCCCAGAAGCCACAGGACTCCTTGAGAGACTCGCCGATTCCAATCAAGTCGTCGGTTTCGGGCATGGTCTGCGCCCTGCCCTCCGCAAACTCCTTAAGGCGCCTGACGAGTTCCTTGATGCGTGCCTCCTCGCCCCCCAGCCTCACCTGGACCGTCTCGTAACCAAAGGGCTTGTTGTGGCTGAACCAGACCTTGTGATGCTCGGCTGAGAACTGCCTGAAGACGCGCAGCAGCCTCTCGGCCATGGGAATCACCCCCGCCACGGCCTTGTGGTTGTCCTTCCTGCGGTATGCGTCAAGATAGGACTTCACGAAGTTGCACTTGGCGATGGCGAACTCGAGGAGCTTTCGGCCATACGGAATCGAGCCGCCCTCCGTGGACTTGGGGTTGCGGGGAAGCGAATCGAGGGACTCCTGCATGCTCTTCACCGCTGTCGCGAAATCGAACTTGATGTCATCATAGATGCCGCGCTTTTCGCTGTCGAAGTAGAATGCCCCGGTGAACATCTGCATGATCGGGTCGTCCCAGATGATGCCAGGCAGATAGAAATACGAGCTCCTTGCGATTGCAAGCGTATCCTTGTAGCTTGCCCCATGCAGGAGATGCCTGAACTTTGCCTCGAGGACTGCGTCATTTGCCGCGCCGGTATGGGCCAGGTCGCTTGCGAAGGCCAGCCCCGCCATGGCGCTGTCGTAGTCGCAGTACGCGCCGTCGTCCCCCCACATGGTGAAGAAGACATCCTTCACCTTTGCCTCGCGGCATGCCTGGATGCATGGAATGACGGTCTTCCTGGTAAGGGTATGGTCATACCAGAAGAGCCTCCATGTCCAGACTCCCGAGCCCATCACGGGTTCGCCTCCAAGCGCGCGGTGCCGGGCAATCCACTCCTTGTAGAACTCCTTGTCGGTATTGTAGTAGTCCCAGTAGACGAGTTCGACGTCCTTCGGAATCTGCCTGACCACCTCCTCGGGAATCACGCACTCCTTGTCGTAGTAGTCGTCGGTCTTGCTTCCGCACCGGAAATACATGTCCGACCACATCATTGGTTCGAGCCCGTGCCTGCGGCATATTTCCATCACCTTGCCGAGGTGGCGGTTGATGATATTGAAGCGCGACTCCTCCCCGTGAAGCTTCTTGAACTTCCCGTCGCCGATGCCGTGCGCCTCGTCCATCCCAAGGTGGATTCTTCTGGAACGGACGCAATTCTTCCAGGTTACAATCATCTTCTCGATGAGTTCGTATGTCTTCGGCTCGTCCACAAGCAGGATGCCATTGAGGTCGTTGATGTCCTTGTAGCAATTCCAGCGGAACATTTGCTCCAGGTGTGCGAGGGTCTGGATGCAGGGAATCACCTCGATTCCCAGGGACGCCGCATAGTCGTCAATCTCCTTGATTTCCTCCGGGGAATACGCGCCCCGCATCAGCCCGAAGAATGGCTCGCCCTCAATGCGGTAGGTGTCCTCGGTGTAGAGCATCAGCATATTGTAGCCGAGGATTGCCAGGCGCCGCATGTAGCGTTTGAGGTTGGGCAGCGTCATCACCGCATTCCTGGAGCAATCGAGCATGATGCCGAACATCCGGAATGGGCAGTACTCCTCCGTGCCAGGGACAATTCCCGAGATGATGTTGCCGACCATCCGCAACGCCATCGCCACGGAGCCGTATGTAATCTCAAAACCGCCGGAAACCATCCGCACAGAGGCGACAGACGGATCAGTGCCACGCCTGAATACAAGACGGGAACTTCCGGCACCACCGCAAAGCACGGGATAGTCGCAGGACAACTCCCTCAACGCCGATGACAGGACTGCGTCGGACTGCTCCACCTCACATGCGAAACCTGAATCGAACAACGGTTGAATTGACATCTTCTCTCCTCTTGGGGTGAACAAAATGACTACTTGCCAAATGCCTGCCCCGGCTCCTTCACAATCCATTGGCCGGAACGGGCGCTGCCTACACGGTCTATCTTCCCACTTTGCTTCAATTGCCTTAAAATACGCTCAACTGTTCGTGTCGAAACATGAAGACGCAACGAAATCTCCTTTGCGGAAATCCCCGAATCCCCACTGAGTAATCCCAGGATGACTGACTCCCTGCAACGATTATCACCGACATGTTCACCGACATGATCACCGGCATAATCACCGACAGCTTCACTGACGGTATTGCCTCTTATCTTGCCGCAAGGCGTCCTTTTCGCAGAATTTACCCCATCTGCGCAGGATTGCGGAGCGAAAACTCACGGTTTACTGCCCTTCCTTCTATGAAATTGCCCGCAGTTTCAGCGTTCTCCAGTGGTGGTAATACAGGATTATCCCGACACCACCCGTAATGGACTCGGCCAGCGGAAATGCCGCCCATGTCCAGCCCAATCCGATTAGCGAGAGGAGGTAGAAGAGCGTCATCAGGCAGAAGACATGCCTTGTGAGGGAGAGCCAGATGCTTGGCGCGAGTTGTCCGACAGCCTGGAAGAAGATTGGCAGCGTCATTGAGAAGACTGCCGGGAAGAAGCTGATTCCGATGATTCTGAATGCAGGTATCCCGACCCTGAGGACCTCCTCCGTCGGTGTGAAGATGTTCAGGAGGCATCGGGGAATGAGGAGGAAGCACGCGGTGCCGATTGTCATGAATGCCAGGGAGACGATTGTGATGTTGCGCATCATCTGCCGGCAACGCCCGTATTCCCTTCTGGCGTAGTTGAAGCTGAGGATCGGGACGATGCACGCGTGCATCGCGAAGAGCGGTATGAAGAAGAAGCTCTGGAGCCTGTAGTAGAGCCCGAGGACCGTGACGGCCGCGTCGGAGAATCCTCCCAGAATCATGTTCAGGAAGACGATGTAGAAGGTCATCAGGAAATACATGATGATGGAGGGAATGCCGAGCTTGTAGATTTCCTTCGTCAGCGTCGGCATTTCACAGACGCGCGGCGGCGGCTTCAATCCGCCTCTCATGACAATCAGCATGGCCGCTACCTGGCCGACGAGGGTCGCGTATGCGGCGCCGGCAATCCCAAGCGCCGGCACAATGCCCCATCCCCAAATCAGGATTGGGTCGAGGATGATGTTCACCAGGGAGCCTGTCACCTGCGCAACCGTCGGAAGCCGCATGTTGCCGCCAGCCTGGTGGACCTTGGTCCAGATGCTCTCCAGAAATACAGGAAGGCTGCCGTAGCAGACAAGGCGGCCGTAGATCATCCCATAGCGGGCAGTCTCAGGATTGTCCGTGGACCCCCTGACGAAGGTCTCCAGGAACAGCGCCGTCAGTACGGAAAAGCCCACCCACATGATGACTGCCAGGACAGTTCCCGTGCCGGCGGCCCAGTATGCGCGCTTGTGCTCGTCAAGGGCATAGAGCTTCGACATCAGGGTATTGACGCCTATGCCCGTGCCGACGGCCAATGCGAATGTCATGAACTGTATTGGATAGACGATTGACAATGCGGCAAGCCCCTCTGCGGAGAACTTGCCCACATAATAGCTGTCCACGACGTTGTACAACGCCTGGAGAAGCTGCGCCACCATTACGGGCGGAGCCATCGTGAATAGAATGTGCCAGAGATTTGCGGAGGCGAAGATCGCCCCTTCGGTGCCACGCTTGTCCATGGGCAGAATATAAGAGTCTCCCGCAGGGCAACAGCCTGGGCCTGTCGCTTCCGGAGGCAATTTGCCTTCCGTGCGTCGCAATGCAGTTCCGGGCACGGGGAAAGCCCAGCATCCCCTGCGTTGCCCGGCTTCGGCCGCACTACAAAAAGGGCTCCGATGCCTTGCGGCCTCGAAGCCCTTTTCCTTTGGAAGGCGCGTCTATGCCCTAGAAGGGCTCGACTTTGACATCATTGTATTCCGTGAGCTTGTTGCCCACCACGATAGCGCACTGCTTGACGGCGGCGTTACCGCCAAGGCACCAGTATTCAGCCGCCTTGGGGCCCGTGACACTCTCGGCATGCCCGTCCCAGAACGCCATGTTGGCCTGATCGGTGTGCATGGCGGCGACGGTCGCCAGGTTGTCATTGTAGGTGTAGTCGCGGGGGCCGATCTGAGAGTGCCCCTTGTCAGTGGGCACGCGGTTGCTGCACTGCACCGAGCAGGAGAAGATCCAGCGTGACGATGCGGGAACCTTGCCGGAGTCAAGGCGCAGGCCCTTGCCGCCATTGCCGGTCGCGGCAAAGGTCTTGGGTTCCACACTGCCCCAGGTCGCATGGGTGTCATTCCCGGGATCGAAGGTGTCTGCACGGTAGTTGGGCATGCCGTATGCGGTGGTGTTGTGCTCCTGCATGTCAGAGCCGTCGGAAGCCAACGACTTCTTGCCGAAGCTGAAGATTGTGCAGTGGTCGACACCCACGGGGATGTAGCCAAGGCCAACAGCGCCATAGCCGTCGTAATTATCATGGTAGTTCCTGTACAACGCGGCGTCCGAATAGGCTCCCGGCCAGTACCACCATGCGCCCCAGGCGCTGCCGGGGACGGTGATGATGTAGCCGTCGTAGTCATTGGAGTAGAGCAGGACGCCCAGCGCACACTGCTTCTGGTTGTTGGTGCAGCTGATGGCGCGGGCCTTGGCACGGGCCTTCGACAGCGCCGGAAGAAGCATCGACGCCAGAATCGCGATGATCGCGATGACGACGAGAAGTTCAATCAAGGTGAAGGATTTCCTCATTGGTTAGGCTTTCCTTTGCGTGGGATTGATGACCTGTTCGGTCTAGTAGACCGAACAGGTGAACCTATTGGGCAGACCACCCGTTAGTACGGATCCACGTCCACCGTGGGGAACGGCACAAGTTTATTGCCGACTACGACTGCGCACTGCTTGACGGCCGCATTGCTGCCACGGCACCAGTACTCCGCAGCCTTGGCGCCAGTGACCGCCTCGGCATGCCCGTCCCAGAACGCCATGTTGGCCATGTCGCTGTGCATGGCGGCGATGGTCGCCAGATTGGGGTTGTAGGTGTAGTCGCGTGCTCCGATTGTGGACGAACCCTTGGTGGTGGGAGTGTTGTCGGCGCACTGTACCGAGCAGGAGAATACCCAGCGCACCGAGGCGGGCGTCTTGCCGGAGTCAATGCGCAGGCCACGGCCGCCATTGCCGGTCGGAGCGACAGTCTTGAGTTCGACGCTGCCCCAGGTCGCGTGGCTCTCGTTCGACATGTCAATGACATTCTGGCGGTAGTTGGGCATTCCGTATGCGGTGGAGGTGTGTTCCTGCACCTGGCTCCCATCGGCGGTGACTGTCTTCTTGCCGTAGCTGAAGATTGTGCAGTGGTCCACTCCCACGGGGATGTAGCCCAGGCCAAGGGCACCGTACTCGACGCCGGCCGTGTCGCGGTACTTCCGGTAGATGGCGCCGTCAGAGTAGCAGGCCGGCCAGTACCACCACGCACCAATTTTACTGCCGGGGACGGTGATGATGTAGCCGTCGTAGTCGTCGGCGTAGAGCAGAAGCCCCAGCGCGCACTGCTTCTGGTTGTTGATGCAGTTGATTGCGCGGGCCTTGGCACGGGCCTTCGAAAGTGCGGGGAGAAGCATCGACGCCAGAATCGCGATGATTGCGATGACGACGAGAAGTTCAATCAAGGTGAAGGATTTCTTCATTATGGGGCTCCTGGGCAAAGGTGATTTGGTTGCCCGTGCGTCACGTGGGGCGACTGAGCCTCACGTGACATTCACGGGGGCGAGTCCGGCTAGCGCTTGTCGCCGCCGGGGATGTCGCAGTTCGGGTGCCAGTAGTAGTCGGTGACCAGATAGTACCGGCTGTAGGTGCTGTTCGTGTTCCTTGCCTTCTGGATGTCGACGCTCTCCACGTGTCCATCGCTGAAGGAGAGGTTCATCTGGTTGCTGTGGCGGAAGTAGACATCCTTGTCTTCGCAGATGGACTTGGGGCCAGTCATGTATGAGTCGGAGATGGGCTTGTAGCCCTTCTCCCAGGTCGCTCCGTCCACCAGGTTCACATGGATTGAGGTGTACTTGATGGAGCTGACGCGGTGCCAGTCGGCACCGTTGATGCCTGCATCGTCATACATAAAGTGTGACTTTGTCCAGCTGCCGCCCTTGAGGGAGGGCTGGAAGCTCATTCCGCAGCTGGCCTGGTATCCGTTGTTTCCCATGACGCGGCTTGAGGTGGGGCAGGAAGGGCAGAGGGTGACCTTGTGCCATGAGCTCTTGTCGGTGCCGTTCAGACGGTTGCCGGAGGCATCCTGAGTATGTGCGGCGGGGTCCTTGTTCAGCCACTCGTTTGAGGTCATGGGTGCGCCGGGGATGAGTGGGTTCAGGGTGAACCAGAAGTAATAGTGGCCGTTTTCGATTGCGCCGTCGCCGGACTTGATCCAATCTCCGCCGAATCCGAGTTCCGCCAGGTTGCCGGCGGTGCGATATCCGACGGGGGTGATGAAATCATCGTAGTCATTGGCGTAGAGGAGATTGCCCAGCGTCAGCTGCTTCAGGTTGTTGGTGCAGCTGATGGCGCGTGCCTTCTCGCGGGCCTTCGAAAGGGCCGGGAGAAGCATTGACGCCAGAATCGCGATGATCGCGATGACGACGAGAAGCTCAATAAGAGTGAAGGATTTCTTCATTAGTTTGCCTCCAGGTGAGGGTTGATGATGCGATTGGAGATACCGGTTGGGAAAATCGATTCAAATGAAAGGGGGGATGGCAACCCGCCATCCCGTTCTTCCCGTATTATCGGAAATAACCGGCGATAAAACAACCCCTTTCTTCAAAAGAATGGGCTGAAAACCAGTTTTTTTTGGCCATGTGGGTGGCTCGTCAAGGCACGAAAAAAGGCGCGACCCCTGGGAAATCGGGGTGCGCGCCCTGTTGTCATGTCATTTTGGCGCAGAGGCGTCCACGCGCCCCTTGGGTGTTTCAGCTCCTTCTGAAGAGTGCGGCCCTGACGACGCCCTTGGGATCCTTCGCAAGGAGGATGACAAGCCAGATGACGAGTCCGAGGGCGACGACGGAGAGCCCGAGGTAGAGGTCGTTGAGCATGTCAAGCGGCGCTGGGGCAAAGTAATCCGCGCCCTCCTCGGCATACTCGAAGATTGCATCCACAAGCCACATCAGGGAGGCGCCCCAATACATCCAGCAGAGGGGTGCGACCTTCATCTCGCCCTTGGGAGCATCCTTGTACCATACGATTGTGCTGACGATGGCGGCAAAGACAGTTATCAGAAGAGTCATTGTCAGGATTCCTCCACAAGTTTCGAGTTGGCCAGGGCGCGTCTTTCGACCATCGCGGAAACGGCAAGCATGCCGAACCACACGACCGTGACAAGAGCCGCCATCATGACGCCGGCGCTGCCCATTTCCGCCAGCATCTCCGATGTCTCCCCATCCCTCACCGCAGTAAGAAACGGGAAGAAGGGGACGACCTCGCCGTGCCATACGTGCTCAAAGGCAAGAAGGGCGGAACCGCCCCAGAGCAGTTTGTTCAGCCAGCCCAGCTTCGTGGAGAAGGGAACCCTCGTCGCCGTCTCAACGGAACCGTCAGGCAGCCGGATCTCAACATTCCTCGCCTTCTCCCTGGACTTCAGGAGTTTTGCGGCAAGCGTCGTGACGACTGCCTCTGCCGCGGGGACAAGAAAACATGCCATTGTGATTGACCTCCAGAAAAAGCAGCCGTGTCGTTCATGCACAGAAAAAGCATGCCACCCCCGCAAGAGAATCGCATGCCTTCCTGGTATACATTGCCGCCGATGCCGCCGTGTTGCTTAACGCCCGTGCCTCATGGATGCCTGTGCATCCGACTTAGCTATTGTCCGAACACAATCGTAATGTATCACGGCGACGGTGTTTCTCCAAGGCTCCCGCGCCGGGGCGGAGTCTCTTCTATTCTTCGAGGGGAACCAGGACGAAGCACCTTGCATTCTTGCCAGTGGTGCCTGCCGTGCCCTCATCTGGGCAGTAGAGCCTGAATCCCCTGAATGTCGTGCGTGCGTCACCTCGCGCCTGGATTTCCAGTTCACCCTTTTCATAGAGGACAGGCGTCCCGTCCACCGAAGGCATGCCGCCTTCCGGGGAGAGGTCGGCCAGTGATTCGGGGAGCGTTCCGTCGTGGCGGCGGCGGTAGTCCATGACCTGCCATGCCAGCATTGCCATGGCATGCCTGTTCCTGGCTTCCTGGATTCTAGTCATGATGTTTGCGGTATGTGGACGCATCATAATGCTCAGCAGGGCGAACTGCCGGTCGAGCGCCTCCCTGGCTTCCTCCTCAAGGGCCAGAGCATCCTTTTCGTCTCCGTCCAGCACGATGCTGATGCCCTTTTCGGCATATTTCAGCCCGAGGTGGCAATCCATCTCAACCCATCGGCGAAGAATGGCCCTCGGCATAGAGCCAGGCAGATCCAGTTCCCTCTTGACAAAGTCGGCGGGGTTCCCTGAGACATTGAAGATCCACCGGATGAGGTCATCCTGCCAGACCAGCTCATCAGCGATTACCCTGGCATACGCATCTCTCCAATCCAGCTCCCCGCCCACAAGCATACGCCACTCGTCCTGCGTGTATTCCGCATAAGGCAGGCAATAACACAGGGCTCCCAGGCGCATCTGCTCAATGGAAGATGCGACTAAGGTCTCAATGAGTATGGTGTTCTTCAACAGCCAGTCCCTGACGGACGCCATGGCCTGGTTGCAGTCCGCCACGCGCCGCTTGTCTCCAGCATCTGCCCGCATCATCACGCCATAATACCGTGCCACTGCCCTGAACCACCTTGTCTCCGGCAGGGGTGTGGAGAAAATGCTTTCGCTGTCATCCGGAATCCTGTGTTGGATTCTCTGTGGGGGCAACTGCATCAATGCCTCGGCGGCATTGACATAGTCCGCATGCGTCTCCTGGAACTGCTGGAGAATCGCCTTGAGCTCCTCCCGCCTCTCATTGCCTTTCAGATACTGGAAGACCCCGCCGTCCATGTCCTCCCTGATGGCGAAAAGCGTCTTCAGCGGCTCCTGGGATACGGGGAAGCCGCTTTCCAGGCGCTGCCGGAGGCTTTCAGTGTCCATGGGGCAGTCCAGGCGTTTTCCAATGCCGGCCTTGATTCTTGCAGTGTCGCGGCGAATGCCGCACTCCTGCATTTTGCAATAGCCCAGGAGAAAGCACGCCAGCACGCAGGGGAGAAACGCCCAGGCGACTTGCAGGCGGCTGGTCCTCCCAGTCGGCAATGGCCTGGACAAGGCCGTTACGGCAAACGCCGCCACGGGGACGACGAACAGCCAGTCCACCGACAGCCACCAGACCATGTCCAGGAGGCAGAAGACGGGCGGAAGGCAGAGAAGCAGCCCCGTTGCCAACATCAGGATAAAAGGCAGCCACTTCCGTTGTCTGAAGAGACTCCAGCAAATCAACCCGATTCCAACGGGGTTGACGAGCACTCCCGCGATTACAAGGAAGGCATGAAGCCCTTTGGGCTTTCCCAAGGTCGTCACAATGGCATGGAGCGCCAGAACGGAAATGGCAATCCACAGTGGGCACAGGACGAACCCCGCGCTCACCACCCAAAGCAACCTCGGGAGCAATCCCCCAATCGGCACATAGAGGACAAACGCCTGGAAAAACCACCAATACAATGCCCCGCACGCCGCGGTAAACAACAAACCCAAATACGGTGCGTCACAGAAGAAAAGGAATGACTTCAGCTTCTCAAGGAAACCTTGACGCGACTGGCACTGGCGTTCATCAGATGCATTCCCCATATTCCCCACACCTCAGTTTTTTCTGGAATCTACATATTGAAACCCAACCACGGCCCGCAGGCCACGCCTGCACTCTAAATAAACAAGGAGCATGTGAGAAAGTTGGAAATAAGCCATTCCCGACTCTCCCCCATGCTCCCTAACCGAAAAGGGCTCCTGCCTCGCTGGCGGCGATGCAGGAGCCTTTTCTGTTTGTTTCAGGTTTTACTTGCTGAAGTCCTTGTACTCGCCATTCTCGTCAACGTATGCGGGATTCCAGTGGTCGAGATTCCGCTCGTCCTTGTTATAGCCGGCCATGTCGAGTTGTTCCTTGCGGAGGCTCTCGACATGGGAGTCGAACATGAGAACGTTGGCCATCTCGCCGTGTGCGATGCGGACAGGATACCAGCACTGGGTTGACCTGGGATAGGTAGTCGGTCCGACGTAGAAGGTCTTGTTGCTGAGGATGATATCAGGATCAAGCGACTTGGGCGTGGAGTCTGCGGCCCAGATTGCCGCGCTGGGGGAGCCGTTCTTGTTGGAGAACTGGGAGAGCTTCA
>URJM01000013.1 GCA_900548225.1 uncultured bacterium | reverse complement strand
GACGGGCGAATCCGTCTCCTGCCGGAGGCAATGCCTGCGGTTCCTGGCTTTTCCTGCATCCGCCAGGAGACGGATTCGCCCGTCTTCAGAAAACGGCTTCGGCATTTCCGTGTCTTTCACGGTTGAAAAGCCATCCTGAAGGACTAAAGGAGGAGTTTTCATGTTTTTTTGACGCGGGGTGCTTGAAAAACCTTCAGGGCGTGTTACGTTAACGCCGCTTCCTGAATCAAAGCTCAGGGATCCCATCGTCTAATGGTTAGGACAACAGGTTCTCATCCTGTAAATATGGGTTCGACTCCCGTTGGGATTGCCAATTTCCACGCCGTCAAGTCTATGCTTGCCGGCGTTTTTTGTTGTCATCTAACTTGTTCCAGCAGAGGGAGTTATAATGTCAATGCAATTCCAGTCGTTCCTGGCGGGCCTGGCGGTTCGCGCAGGTCGGGCCGCACTTGCGATGCAGTCACAGCTCCACGAGAGCGACGTATCCTCCAAGGCGACCGCACGTGACATAGTCACCGCAGCTGACAAGGCCACGGAGAAGCTCATCCGCGAATCAATCTCCTCCAGATTCCCCGACCACCGCTTCTACGGCGAGGAAACAGGAAAGTCTGACGACAACGGCAGCCCGTACTGCTGGATAGTCGACCCGATTGACGGCACGGTCTCGTACTACGAAGGCCAGCTCTACTGGTGCACGTCAATTGCACTATGGAAGGACGGAAAACCCCTTGCGGGAGCCGTCTACGCCCCCGCGCTGGACGAGCTATACTACGCGGAGGCCGGCGAGGGGGCCTACTGCAACGGGCGCCCCATACATGTGAAGAGCCATGGCGGACTGGAGACCTCCGTGCTTTCCACAGGCTTCTCCTGCCTCCGTGCCGGCTGGACAACCGGGAACAATGTCCGCTTCTTCGAACAAATCGGGCTGAAATGCCGCGGGGTCAGGCGCTTTGGCTCCGCGGCCGTCGACATCTGCTATGTCGCCTGCGGGAAATCCGACGGCTTCTGGGAGCTCAACCTCCAGCCCTACGACTATGCGGCCGCCGTCGCCGTCCTTCTCGAGGCAGGGGGCATGGTCTCCGACCTGCGCGGGGGAGACGAGTATCCCGTCCAGGGCATTCTCGCCACCAACAGCGCAATCCACAAGGAGATGCTCGCCTTCTTCCCGAACTACACCCGCCCTGCCCAGCCGTGCAAGTAGCGCCGACCATATAGCGCGACCGGCATCACCCCTTTATTGCCTGAATCAGACAACAACTCCCCGCAATGCATACGAATACCCTGAATCTAACGGAAGGACCCATCTTCACGAAGGTGGTGCGATATTCCCTCCCGTTGCTTGGGATGTTCGTGCTGCAGTTGCTCTTCAATGCGGTGGACATGCTGGTGGTCGGGCGTTTCGCAAGCTCCACCGCGCTGGCGGCGGTCGGTGCGACGACCAACCTCTACCACCTCCTTGTCAACCTCCTCGTCGGCACATCGGTCGGAGTCTCCGTCGTGGCGGCGAACTACTTCGGCGCGGGCAATATCAGGAAGCTCAACGAGACAATCCACACGTCAATGCTCTTTGCGCTGATAGCGGGGGTCGTCTTCGGAATCATCTGCTTCTTCCTGGCGGAACCCCTGCTCCGCATGATGAACACGCCCCAGGAGGTGATTGACAAATCCAGCCTCTACATCAAAATCTGCTTCGCGGGGCTTCCCTTCATGCAGGTATACAACTTCGGCTCCGCGATTCTACGCGCCGTGGGGGACACCTGGCGACCCATGCTGTATCTCATCGTCGCGGGAGTGGCAAACATCTTCCTGAATCTCTTCTTCGTAGTTGTCCTCAAACACGATGTCGACGGCGTGGCGACCGCGACGGTCATCTCCAACGCCATCTCCTCCATTCTCGTCTGGCAGGCCATTCCAAAGACCGGCTCGGGGATCCGGCTTGAATTCAAAGAGCTGAGAATCAACCCCGCAATCCTCAAGAACGTGCTCGTAATCGGAGTCGCCGCAGGAATCCAGGGGGCATGCTTCTCCTTCTCAAACGTCATCATACAGTCCTCCATCAACTCCTTCGGCGCCATGGCCGTTGCAGGATGCACGGCGGCACTTATCCTGGAGGGAATCGCATACGCAGGGTCATACAGCTACCAGCAGACCGCCATCAGCTTCGTCGGACAAAACTACGGCGCACGAAAAAGGGATAGAATCATACGATCATTCTGGTGGTGCATGCTCCTGGGAACCCTCATCCCAGGATTCATGGGACTGGTCTTCTATTCCTTCGGACGCCCGCTCCTCGGAATCTTCATCCCTGAATCCGAAGTCATCGAATTCGGCATGCAACGGGTGAGGATCGTAATGCTGACATACGCACTCATCGGCCCACTGGACACCCTGAGCGGAGCCCTCAGAGGACTGGGACGCTCGGTCATCAATACATGCATCATGCTCGTGGGAGTCTGCGGAATCCGGCTTATATGGATATTCTTCGTCTTCCCGTACCACCGCACCATCACATTCCTGTTCGGGTCATATCCAGTCTCCTGGGCAATCACATGCATCCCCATGGCAATATACCTGTATGTGATCGTAAAAAGGCTAGACGCGCCACAAGGACACATCTAGCCTTCTCATTTCCCGGACTCAGGACAGAACCGCACTAGCTCTCCAACGCGGAAAGTATCGCGCGAAGATGCGTCTTGCATCCCTCGGCGTTGGCACGGCACCAGGTCGCCATGTTCTCAACGGCTGTCTTCTGACCCTGCATGTCAAAAATCGCCTTGCCGTCGGCAACCGCTATCCCGTTCTTCTCGCAAACCGACTTCAGATTCCTGAGGACGGCACCATAGCGGTTGACGGAGACGACGTCGGGCGCGTCATTGGAACGCCAGTCGGAGACACCGCCAAGCTGGGGATAGACGGGATTCGGAAGCCAGCAGACAAGCCTCGGAGGATTCTCAAGGCTCCTGACAGCGTCAATGAACTCCTGGGTCTCATTGGCAAGACGCGCAAGCATCTCGGACGTCCCCTCGGTGACATTCCTCCCGATGGCGGCGTCGGCGAAGGCAAAGGAGAAGATGACCGTCTCCGGCGCAAATGGCGCGATGTCACGCCCTATGCGCCTTGTTCCAAGGCTGGTCGTGCATCCCGGCATTCCAACGTTCAGGACGGCGCAACTGCCTCCCGCGTCCTGCGTGCCGTTGAGCGACGCCTCCAGAAGCGACGGGAGCGAAGGGACCTCAGGCGCGTCGGCGACCAGGTCGTCTCCGATGAAGACAATGCGCCTCCTGGCCTCCTCGACTGCAGCGATTCGCTCGTTTGAGAGCCCTGCCGGCCAGTCGCGTGTGACGGGGCTTTCGCCCCAGGGGCCGCCGGACGGCATCTTCACCTTGAATGGTGCAAGCGCGGCGGGAATGATGACCGGAGGCGCGGGAGGCATGGCCGCCAGCTCGGCCGTGTTGCAGTTGGCGCAAAGCACGGGCTTCTTGAAGGTGCCAAGCTTCGTCAAAAGCTGCTCGTGGGATGACCAGGCAAACTTCGAGCCGCACTTCTCGCAGGTCAACTCCTGGGGAGGATTCTCCTTGAGGAACTTCTCACACCCAGGACAATGACGCATCTGCGGAGGACGCTTCAGCAACGAATCCCTCAACTGCTCCTCTGGAGTGTAGGTCCATGTCCCATGGCAGTCTGCCTCCTGGCAGGGCTCCTGGATTGGCTTGAGCTCCTTCAACGCCTTCTGGCACTTGTCGCACATGCGACGCCCTGGCTGGTCATGGCCGTGGACATGCGCCGCAAGCTGCATGGCGCGGGTCCAAACCCACTTCTCCTCGCAACCACGGTTGCAGCAAGGCTCCTCACGATCCCGCGCAGCCTCAAAGAAGGCATAGCACTCCTTGCACATCCGCTTCGGAGGAAGAACGTTGAAGACAGGAACATACTTCGGCTCCTCCTTGACCTCCACTGGCGCAGCCGCCTCCACGGGCGCAGCCGACTCCACGGGCGCAGCCGACTCCACGGGCGCAGCCGCCTCCACGGGCGCAGCCGCCTCCACGGGCGCGGGGGCCGGCTTCTCCTCCTTCTTCGGGGATTCCTCCCTGGGGATTGGCATCCCGACGACGGCCTCCAGCTGGTCGAAGGGCGTCCAGGTCCATGTATTCTTGCATCCTGTGACCCGGCAGGGGACTTCAACCGCCTTCAGCAGATTGAACTTCTCAAGACATTCCTTGCACATCCTCCGGGGCGGCGCGTCAATCTTCTTGCCTTCCCTGATCCACTCCAGCTGCTGCGTCCTGGTCCATGGGGTGGTGTTCTTGCATCCCTTGACGCGGCACGGGAGTTGCTTGTCCTCGAGCGTAACCCATATCTTGTGGCATTCGTCGCAGAGCCTGTGGGGCGCCTTTCCATCCTTTGACTCCACCTGCATCTTCCTGGTCCAGGTCCACGTGTTCTTGCAGCCACGTGTGCGGCAGGGCATCTGGATGTCCTTCTTTTCATTCACCTGGCTGCGGCACTCCTGGCACAATCCCTTCGGCGGGGTGTCGTGCCCCTTGACATGGGCCTCAAGCTGCTGGTAGCGGTTCCAGGTCCATGTGTTCTTGCAGCCCGGCTTCGAACAGGGCACCTCCCTGTCGGAAAGGGTCTTGAAGAACTCCCAGCAGGAGTCGCACATCTTCCCGCCGTCTGCCTTGGAGCGTGTCTTGCCGTAGGCGGCCTGCTCGTTGGAAATCGAAACCATGTTCTTGCAGCCACGCACGCGGCAGGGCTGCTCGGTTCCTGTCCACTTGAAGGTGTCGCCGATATTGCCGAGAGGTTCGAAATTGGCGCCCATTGCGATGAGTCTCCAATGAATGAGGCGCCCCTTGCAAGGAAACGCCGTGGGTGAAACACAACAGAAGTGTTGTCGAGGACGAATGTGGGGAATGCATGGCACGCGCACGCGCACGTGTCGAGGAAATGTCTAAAATTAAACCTGTTGCAGAAGTTTGCCAGAAAAAAACGGCGGGGAATCTGAAAAAGCGCCCCCGGAAAAAGCGCACCCGGGCTACTGGGTCCTCAGGCGGGGGTCCAACGCGTCGCGAAGCGCGTCCCCGAAGATGTTCGCCGGAAGGACAAGCCCCAGCATGAAGACAAATGCGCTCACCAGCTTCCACCAGATGACGGGGTCGCGGGTGAGCTCCGCACGGGCGTCGTTGATCATCGTCCCCCAGGACATGGTGTCCGCACCGACACCAATCCCAAGATAGGTCAGGACGGCCTCGGCAAGCACCTCCGACGAAAACCTCAGGACGGTGGTGATCAATACCACGTGCAGCACGTTGGGGACGATGTGGCGAAGGATAATCCGCCAGGGGCGCACGCCAAGCGCACGGGCCGCGGCGACGAACTCGGCCTCCTTCAGCCGCATGGTCTCGGCCCGCAGCAGCCGGCAAAGGCTCGTCCACGACGCAAGCCCCATCGCGATGCAGAGCTGCGGAAGCCCGTTGCCGAATATGACGATGAACGCGGCAACGAAGAGGATGGTCGGAATGGAGCTGACGACTGTGTAGACATACTGGATGAGGTCGTCCACCCATCCCCCGAAATATCCGGCGGCCACCCCCATCAGCAGTGAGAACGGAATTGCGACCAGAGTCGTCAGCAATCCGATTATGATTCCCGTGCGGATGCTTTTGATTGAAAGCAGCAGCACGTCCTTTCCGATGCGGTCTGTCCCCAGAAGATGCCCCCTGGGATAGTCCAGCGGCTTATGGACACGCACCATGCGGCCATCCTCGTCGGTGTCGGACTCCTGCCCGTACAGGGTTGTGGCCAATGGCGCAGAATACGAGCGTTCCCTGCGGTCGTCAAGGGGTTTCAGAAGCCTGTCCAGGACCGACCTCCCTGAATCATAAAGCACCCTCCCCTCGCTGTTGCGAAGGATTTCCCCAGACGCAGGGTCTCTCATCGGAGAACGCCACCCCACGGAATCCAGAACGGCCACCAGAAGGTAGCACGCAAGTATCGCCCCCGAAAGCAATGCGCCACGCCTGCAGGATACCTCCCGCGCCGCAAGACGCCAGTACTCCCTGCGGGACGCGGCACGCCACAGCCAGACCCCCAGAAGCAAAAGCGCGACAACTATGAGATTTTGCGTAAGCCAGGACATTTGTCTGCAAAAAAACGGAACGGGAAGAAGCCTCGTCTCTACTTGAGTTTGACGCGCGGATCCGCGATTGTATACGCCAAATCCGCCAGAAGCATCCCGAAGATGTAGAGGACGGCGCCCAGAAAGACCATGGCACGGACTACCGAGAAGTCCTGGGCCGCAATGGCGTCGATTGTAAATCCCCCAAGCCCGGGGATTGCAAAGAACTTCTCAAGCAGAAGATTCCCCGTGAAGAGCATCAGCAGGTAGATTGGGATGTTCGTGAGGATGGGTATTAGCGCATTCCGGAGGACATGCTTGAAGAGCACGGTGTCCTCGGAGAGCCCCTTCGCCCTGGCAGTCCTCACGTAGTCCTGGCTAATCTGCTCCAGGAAGAATGTGCGGTAGAGCCTTGTGCCAGACCCAAGGCCGGAGATGATTCCGACCACGGCGGGAAGTGTCAGGAACTTTGCCATAGCCAAGCCCGTGGCAAAGCCCGACACGGGCGCCAGACGCAGCTTCTGCGCACCGATATACTGCCCGAATATGATGAAGACCAGCGTGGAGGTGCTCATCAAAAGGACGCAGAGAAACTGCCCCGCCCTGTCGACGGCGCTTCCACGCAGGGCGGCAAGCTTCATCGCAAAGTAGACGTTGGCAAGAAGCGTCCCGATGAAGATCGGCAGCGCCAGCGCAAAGGAAGGCCACACGCGGGCACGTATCTCGGAGATTATCGACTTGCCCGTTGCGTCGGACACGCCAAAGTCACCCCAGAACATGCCAAGGCTCCGACGAAAGAAAATCGTATGGGTGAACTTGTCCACGCCCGAAGACGCACCGTCGAAGAAAAGGGGCATGTCGTAGCCGTGGTTGGCCTTCCATACCTCGATTGCCTCCGGACGGTCGGCCTTCTCGCCCAAGGCCTGCCTGGCCATATCGTCGGGAGTGTTCACCACAAAAAACATGGCGAAGACAAGCAGGTTGACGCCGACTAGAATCGGAATCAAATAGAGTATGCGCCTGAAAAAGTAAAGAAGCATCTGGAATACAAGAGTGAAATCTGCACAGGGAAAACACGCCAGACAGGGGAATGTAACCGCAAAAACCACCGATTTTTTGTGCGTGGCAATTGATTTTTCCTTTTCGGGCTATACTGTAAGGCCAGGCGCACGATGCGCACCATGATAGCGATTCCTTTAAATCAACTTCCTTCCAACAGGAGCAAAAATGACTGACGACCCCAAGAAGCTCGCCAACGGATTCATCGCCACCTACATCGACGTCATCAAGAACCACTACTTCGATTTCAAAGGCTGCACCGACAAGAAGACCTTCTGGACAGTCTGGCTCGTGAACTACATCGTGATCGGCGTTTTGTTCTTCCTCCTGAAACTTATCAACTACTGGCTCGGAGCCTCCGTCGGCGGACTCCTCACCCTCGCAACCCTGCTGCCCATGCTCGGCATCTGCGCACGACGCCTCCACGACATCGGCAAGAGCGGATGGATGATGCTGGTCGCACTCATCCCCTGCGTCGGCGGACTCATCCTTCTCTTCTGGTGCATCCAGCCCACCCTCACCGTCGGCAACAGCTTCGCCGCGGCAGCTCCGGCCGACCAGCAGTAGCAACCCCGCTCAGCAATAGCTGACATTCAAAACGCGCCTCCCCCGAAAGGAAGAGGCGCGTTTTTTGTGCCCGCAACATGGACAGAAGTAAAAGGGGAGTTCTCCAGGAAGATGTCTTTTGAACCACGAAATGCACGAAACACCACAATCCGCCTTCCTGAAAAAAACAGTGAGGCCGCCCCATGAAATAACGCCTATTCATGCCTATCTGTGGCTGCCTGAACTCCTCTTCCCCCTGTTGCCTGTTCCCTGATAATTCCTGCCCACCGAAATACATCCGTCGCCATCTCCACAGGGTCTTGTATTCCACACCATTCGGGAACAATTGCGAACGCGCTGCGTTCGCAATTGGATATACGCGATAAAACTGACGGCAGACCTTCAATTGGCTTTTGCCGAAGCCACTCAAGTGTCTTGGCAAGTTCTTGACCAGACATGCGCCGTAGTCTGTGTTCCCTTCCATCCTCTATCGTTGACGGCCTATGCATAGCCACCCCAAGGCCTGAGAAAATTTCGTCGATGGCGGTGCGCGGCTCGTTTTGCTCTTCCGGCAAAGTCGTTGTCAATAACGCATTACCGGATTACCCCTCGCCGCCTAGACAGGGCCCGCCGCAGGGTCAATCTCCCCGGCGTGGGATGAGCGATGCGACAGTGAAGACTGCCATCAGCAACAGCACAGGCCAGGTGCAGGGCGCATTCCATTCCTTCTGGAGTCGGACGCGCATCGCCGGGTCAACCCGCAGGTATTTCAGGTTGTCGTATGCAATTGACTGAGGAAGATAGTTGTAGACCCAGCCGTGGGTGAGGGCCATGTTCTTCGGGTGTATATCCCACACGACGGGCGCGTCACGATAGAGGATTTCACTGGCCTGGCGAATCAGCTCCAGACGACGCGGCGTGTCCGGCATTGTCTCAAGCTGGTGGAAAAGCGCATCGTATTCGGGATTGCTGTAGTTGGAGTAGTTCGGGCCATGATGCTCGACCTGCCCATTCTCGCTGGCAAAGAGCATCAGGAAATTCTCAGGGTCGGGATAGTCGGCAACCCACGCACGCCCATACAGAAACTGCCAGTTGCCCTCCGAAATGCGGCGACGGGAGCGGTTCAGGTCAAAGCCACGCTCCTCGACACGTATGCCAAGACGCCCAATCTGGTCGGAAATCCACTGGAAACGGCTCTTGAAGTCCGGCTTCCCGGCCGCCGCATGGTCCAAATAGAGGACGAGCTGCTCGCCCGTCGCCTCGTCCCGCCCGCCAGGGTAGCCGGCCTCGGCAAGCAATCTGCGTGCATCCTCTATGCTTCGTCTTACACAAGTTGTTCCATTCCAAGTATTTATAATGTTATTCATATATACTGGGGGCTCTGCGGCGCCAAAGATTCCAGGCGGAATGATTCCCTCGGAGACGACTCCGTTTCCGTTTCGGAAGATGTCGATGAACTGCCTTGTGTCCATTGCGATGGAGACCGCCTGCCTCAGGAGGCGTTGACGTCTTCCCAGCCCTCCCACCACGGGGTCCCTCATATTGAATGCGTAGTAGTACGAGATAGGCGGCACCGCGGTGGTCATCTTCATCCCCTTTTCGGCCATTTCGGGAGAGAGCGACAGTTCACCGCCGCCTTGCGGCACTGAGATTGCCTTGTCGAACATATCCACTGGCAGCCCCGAGTCGTCATAGTATCCCTGTGTGAACTTTGTCCAGGAGGGGATTGACTCCGGCTCCCAGTTGAAGACCACCTTGTCGACGAAGGGGAGACGTTTTCCCGCGTCATCCAGGAGCCCCGCCTCCTCGTCTCCGGCGTTGCCCTCCGACGGGAACCTGGCGTCGTGGTAGTTTGGATTTCGTTCCAGGACGATTCGGAAGTCCAGGTCGCATTCACGCAGCATATACGCCCCGTTTGCGACAGGCCAGTCCGCGTACTTGATTCCGGCGGCGATGACATCGGGGCGCCCGTGGAACTCGAAGGTTTCGTATGGGATTGGCGCAAAGTAGTGCATCGTGAGCCAGTAGAGGAACTGCGGATACTTTCTGGAGAGCGTATACCTGACGGTATGGCTGTCCAGGGCCTCGATGCCGGCGGGGGCGATCCTCCTGTAGTCCGGGATGCTTGGCGCGGATGCGATTTCCGAGGGCGTCTCCCCCGACTCCAGGCGCCTTGCGTCAAGCCTTCGTATCTCCTCGGAGAGTTCCCTGCGGCACTCATGCAGCCCCTCGATGAAGCCGGCAAGCTGCGCAAAGACCGTGCATCCGGACCTGGGGTCGCAGAGACGGGACAGCGACACGACGAAGTCCTCGGCAGTCGCCTCCCGCTGGGAGAGCGGCCCGAAGTCCCAGGGAGTCCCGGGGGAATCGCAAGTCGCCGCGGAATCCCCGGCAAAGCATGGATGGGGCTGGTAGAGGATGCCCGGCCTGATATTGAGGGTGTATTCCGTGCGTGCGACGAGCGACGGGTCGGGGTCTCCCTCCAGCACCCGCCCTTCCCTGTCGTAATACCTGGCCTCGGGAAGCGCCTCCAGCATCATTGGGACAAGCGTATACGGGCGCTTCAGGTAGTGATACGCGAGAGGAGCCTCCACGATGTTGTCCAGAACCGCGGACTCGTGGGTGAAGTTGACGGCGGAGGGGTCCAGGCTCCTGATTTCGGCGTTGAAGGTGGTGAAGAGGGTGTTCTCGCCCGAGGCTCCGTCCGGCCACGGATCGTTGTTGCAGTTGCGCAGAACCGCCAGCGCAAGCGTCCAGCAGGCTGCAAGCGCGAACAACCTCCTCCAGGGAATGCGGAAGCGCGTCTCGTCCTTGTTGCTCATGACTTGAATCGCTGGTTAAGTTCGGAGTAGGTTATATGGAGCATTGTCGGCAGTCCGGCCGGGTCCGCGTATGGCATCTCGCAATGCATGAGCGACTCAATCAGCTGCCGCTGTTCCTCAGGGGAGAGTTCACCGCGCTTCCACACTGCGTGGCGGCTGGCCAGCTGCGCAAGGTGGACCGCGCTCTGGCGGTTGGTCACGCTCTCCTGGCGCAGGTCGGAAAGGATGTCGCGGATGGTGTTCTCAAGCTCCCGGTCGGGAATGTTCTGGGGGACGGCCGTCACAAGATAGGTATGTGCGCCAAACTCCTCAAGCATATAGCCAATCGACTGGAAAAAGGGCAGCTCCCTGGAGAGAAGTCGCGACTCGTCAGGGGAAAGGTGCAAGGTCACGGGAATCAACAACGGCTGGCGGGGAACCTCCCGCATCTTCAGATTGGCAAGAAAACGCTCGAAGAGAATCCGCTGGGTCGCGGACTTGATGCTCACAACCACAATCCCGCCACCGCTCTCCGCAAGAAGATAGTCGCTCCCCAAGGAGGAAATCAATCGAATCGACAAGCCGCCTGGGGAAGGGACGGCAGAAGGGGACGCCTGGGGGAATGCATTCCCCGGAGTCGGGGAAGGCGCAACCGCGGGTGCGTCGGCCCCGAATGGGAGGGGCTGCTGGACCGCGGGAGGGCGTGGCACCACCGGAGGCGCGGGCGCCACCATCCGCGTCACTGTGCTTCCCTGAGGAGGCGTATCGGAGCCTGCCGGCGTGGCGGCCGACGGCGGCGCGGGAGTCGTATCAACCAGTTCGACTCCGCCTGGAGCTACGGGGGGAGCGCCCCCTGCGGACGGCGCGCCGGGAGTCTCCAGGTCAAGCCGCATGGCGGCAATCCCCCGGAGCGCATTCCGGAGAGCCGCGCCCACCACAGTCGACACCCGCATCGGGTCCCGGAACCGCACCTCCCGCTTGGTGGGATGCACATTCACGTCGACACGGTCCGCCGCAACGTCCACATAGAGGACGACGCCTGGGTAGCGCCCCTTCACGACCAGGGACTCGTATGCGTCCCGGATCGCGAAGTAGATCGTCTCCGACGTGGCCGCCCGGCCATTCACGACAATCCTCTGCTCCCTGCGGTTGCTTCTTGTGAAGCCGGGCTTCGAGATGAAGCCGCGCACGGAAATGCCGTCCTCCGAGTGTTCGACGGGAATCATCGCCTCGAAGGCGTCCTTCCCCACCAGCATCTCGACCCTCGAGCCGATTTCGGCGGTCGCAGGGCTCCTGAGCACGCAACGTCCATTCTGGAAGAGTTCGAAGGAGACACCCGGACGCGTGAGCGCCAGCATGAGCATCATCTCGTGGATGTAGTCGTCCTCGGTGGCCGCGCCTTTCAGGAACTTCCTGCGTGCAGGGAGATTTCCGAAGAGCCACTGCACCTTGACCGAGGTGCCGGGGGCGCACCCGCACTCGCGGATGTCCTGGATGACACCGTTGTCCACCACGACCTCGGTGCCGGAATCCTGCCCCGCCTGGCGCGTCTGAAGCTCGAAGCGCGAGACAGAGGAAATCGAGGGGAGCGCCTCCCCCCTGAAACCAAGGGTGCGTATCTGCCCAACGTCCCCGTCCTCCTGTATCTTGCTGGTGGCATGCGCCTCAAGGCAGAGCATCGCATCCTGGCGGTCCATCCCCCTGCCGTCGTCTATCACCTGCATCAGCTTCTGGCCGCCCTGCTCCGTCAATACACGCACGCGGGACGCACCCGCGTCAATGGAGTTCTCGACTAGCTCCTTGATGACGGAGGCGGGGCGCTCAATGACCCCGCCGCAATGCGGCCGGCAATCTCCGCCGGAAGCACCCTGATGACGCCCATCTCACAACCTCCTACAACGCGCCAGGACGGACAGGGAACGAAAGGTACTCGTCCCAACGCGAAAGATGATTCAGAGGAACCCGGGCGACAATGTGGACCCCGTCGTCCTGGAACTCCTCGCTCTCAATGAAACAATAGGTGCGTATCTGCGAAAGCGCACGCATCTCCGAATGGGGGACAAGATACCTGCGCTCCGGCATCAGCGCCTTGACCAGCCCCGCAAGACGCTGGACAAACACGTCAACGCCCTCCCCCGTCAGCGCAGAAAGGGGGACCGCATCGGGATAACGCCCGAGAAGGCGCGCACGCTCCTCCACGGGGACAAGGTTCCACTTGTTCAAGACCATCAGCACCGGCTTCGGCCCGACGCCTATCTCCTCAAGGACGTTCATCGTGGTGTCGTGATGCTCCTCGATGGCAGGGTCGCAGGCGTCCAGAATCTCAATCAAATAGTCGGAGAGCTTGGTCTCCTCAAGGGTGGACTTGAAGGCGTCCACAAGCAGATGGGGAAGCTTCCGGACAAACCCCACCGTGTCCGCAAGCAGAATCTCCTGCCCCCCGGGCAGCTCAAATCTGCGCACGGTCGGATCCAGGGTCGCAAAGAGCTTGTCCTCCACAAGGACATCCGCACGGGTGAGACGGCGCAGCATCGACGACTTGCCGGCGTTGGTGTAGCCCACTATCGCCGCCACGGGGACAGGCTTGTCAAGACGCCGTTGGCGCTGGACGTCTCGCTGCCTGCGGACAATGGCCAGCTCCTCCTGGAGCATCTGGATGCGAAGGCGCACGCGGCGGGAATCCAGCTCAAGCTGCTGCTCGCCCTGCGCCCTGCCCCCGAGGCCTCCGCTGGCGCCGCGCTGGCGGTTCAGGTGCTTCCATTTCCTCACAAGCCGGGGAAGCTCGTAGTTCATCTGGGCAAGCTGCACCTGGAGGACTGCCTCCTTCGTCCGCGCACGCCCCGCGAAGATGTCCAGAATCACCTCCTGACGGTCGATTACCGCCAGGCTCGAGAGCTTCTCCCAGTTGCGCTGCTGCGACGGGGTGAGCGGGTCGTCAACCACCACCACGTCCGCGCCAAGCCCCTGCGCCTCGTCCAATATCTCCTTGACCTTCCCGCTTCCAAGCAGGGTTCCCGGCTCGATGCGCCGGAGCCTGGCAATCTGGCTTCCCACGACACGCAGCCCCTGGGTCGAGACCAGCTCCCCAAGCTCCGTCAACAGCGAAAGGGACTCCTCGGGGTTCTCTCCGGGATGCAGAAAGCCAACCAGATACGCCTTGGGCGGCACTGGCGTCAGGGACTTGTCTGGATTCTCCGCGGAATACATACCGGGGTACAATAATGCGACACGGTGGCTCTGCACCTTCGAGGAGCCTCCTTTGCAGTATATTACGCACCTATGCAAGAACTTGATTTGTCACATATAAGAAACTTCTCCATCATCGCCCACGTGGACCACGGAAAGTCCACCCTGGCGGACAGGTTCCTCGTCCACACCCAGACTGTCGAGATGAGGACATTCCACGACCAGCTTCTCGACGACATGGACCTGGAGAAGGAACGGGGCATCACAATCCGCTCCCATCCGGTGAAGATGAAGTTCCACTCGAAGAACGGGGAGTGGTATGACTTCAACCTCATCGACACCCCCGGACACGTGGACTTCAACTACGAGGTCTCCAGAAGCCTCGCCGCCTGCGAGGGCGCAATCCTGCTCATCGACGCATCCCAGGGAGTCCAGGCGCAGACAATCGCGAACCTCAACCTCGCAATGCGCCAAAACCTCGCTATCATCCCCGTCATCAACAAGATCGACCTCCCCTCCGCGGACATACCGATGTGCCTGGAGCAGCTTGAGGAAATCCTCCAGATCCCGAAGGAGGAGGCGCTGCTGGTCTCGGCGCGGGCGGACATGGGCATCGTGGAGCTGATGGAGGCGGTCGTGGAAAGAATCCCGCCGCCAAAGGGGGCGGACGACCGCCTCCAGGCCCTCGTCTTCGACTCGCTCTTCGACGACTACCGGGGTGTCGTCACATACATCCGGGTCTTCAACGGCACGGTCAAGGCGCGTGACTCCATCCGCCTCATGGCCACAGACACCGACACGGACGTCAAGGAGGTCGGATGCTTCACGCCGCACATGAAGGCGCTGGACATGCTCGGCCCCGGCGACACGGGATACCTCATCACCACCCTGAAAAGCCCCAAGGACATCCAGGTGGGGGACACGGTCACCCTCGCCTCGAAGCCATCCGAAGAGCCCCTGCCCGGCTTCCACAAGTCGGTGCCGATGGTCTTCTCGGGAATCTACCCCATCGAGGCGGACCAGTACGAGCAGCTCAAGTTCAACATCGCCAAGCTGCAGCTCAACGACCCGGCATTCGTCGCAACCCCCGAAAACTCAGTCGCCCTGGGGGCGGGATTCAGGTGCGGCTTCCTCGGACTGCTCCACATGGACATCGTCCAGGAACGGCTCCGTAGGGACTACGGAATGGATCTGATCCTCACATACCCAAGCGTCGAATACCACGTCTACCTCAAGAACGGCACGATGCTGAAGGTGGACAACCCGCTCCACATGCCGGACGCAAACCTCATCGAACACTCGGAGGAACCCATGATCAAGGCGCAAATCCTCGCGCCCACAAAGTTCATGGGGGCCATCATGAACCTGATTGTCGAAAAACGCGGCCTCTGCCAGCATACGGAGACCGTCGACGCAAACCACGTCATCCTCACGGCGCGGATGCCGCTCCATGAAATCGTCCTCGACTTCTATGACAAGCTGAAGACCATCACGAAGGGATACGGCTCCATGGACTACGAGCCGGACGGATACCAGCCAGGACCGATGGTGAAACTCGAAATCCTCGTCAATGGCGAAGCCGTCGACGCATTCGCGTCAATCTGCCACGCCGACCGCGCAGTCGCCCGCGCCAGGACAATCTGCCAACGGCTCCGCGAGGCAATCCCTCCGCAGCAATTCAAGGTCGCACTGCAGGGCGCAATCGGCGGGCGCATCATCGCCCGCGAGGATGTCCGGCAATTCCGGAAGGACGTCCTGGCAAAGTGCTACGGCGGCGACATCACCCGGAAGAGAAAGCTCCTCGAAAAGCAGAAGGAGGGAAAGAAGAGGATGAAGCTCTACGGGAATGTCAACATCCCGCAGGAGGCGTTCATCGCCGTCCTCCGGAACGACGAGGAGAAGAACTAGGCGCGCCCCGCGTCGGCAACGACACCCAACATCCAACGGCACACAGCCTCCATGTCATTCCTCTGGTGCATCCTAATCGACCTCGTCGTGGTCTGGTTCTTCTTCGGAAACTGGATCGCAGAACGCCTTCTGCCCAGGAAAACGCTGCTGCGAAGACAGCTGAAGGCGGCCGCAAGGAGAATCAGGGGAATCATGCGGAGGGACGGGGACATGCTGAGCTCCGCACAGCGGGAAAGCCTCGCCGCCGCACGAAACAATGTGCTCTCCGCACTGGAAATGAAGAATGCGGACGAGATGGAGCGGGCGTTGAGAAGCCATGGGTCGAGTTGGGCGCCGCCATCCTTCAGGCACCACGGCGCAATCGCAGTGAACCTCGAGGCGATAGTCGTCTCCGTCGCGGTCGCCTTTGCGATCAGGTCGCTGCTCCTGCAGCCCTTCAAGATTCCGACCGGCTCGATGCAGCCCACCCTCTACGGCATCCACCACGTGCCCCTCGAAACGGAGGAAATCCCGTCCTCGAGGCTGGTGCGTATCTTCGACTACCTGAACTATTCCAGGAGATACTTCAATGTCGTGGCGCCTGCCGACGGACAGGTCGAGTTCGACGCAATCAGGCCAATGCCATCGAAGCCCCTCTTCCCAAAGACGGCGCTGCCGTTCCTGACAGCGGACGGCGAGGTCATCTACAAGACAGTCCCCGCATCCCCCACCGACACCAGGAAGATGCTCTACGACCTCTATGCCAGACAGCCGGCCGACACGCCCCACTCGCAGCTCGTGTTCCAGGAGGGCGAAATCATCGCACAGGGGGCAATGGAGTCGGGAGACCACCTCTTCGCAAACCGGCTGAGCCTCTGCTTCAACAACCCGGAACGGGGGGACATTCTCGTCTTCTCCACGGAAGGCCTCACATACAACGGCAAGACCCTCGGAGGTGCGTTCTACGTGAAACGGCTGGTGGGAATGCCAGGGGATACACTCAAAATCCTCAACCGCACAATCCATGTCAAACCAGACGGCGAAAGGGATTTCTTCCCCCTCGACAAGTCATACTCCGATGTGTTCGGGAAAATCAACTCGATGAAGGACGGATACACCGGACACTCCACGCAGCCAACAGGACAATTCCTCAAGTCCGAAGGAGAGGAGTTCACCGTCCCGGAAGGACAGTACTTCCTTATGGGTGACAATACCGACAATAGCCTGGATTGCAGGTTCTTCGGACCAGTCCCCAGGAAAAACCTGGTCGGAAGCCCATGCCTGGTCTGGTGGCCATTCTCCAGACGATTCGGCTTTGGCTTCAAGTAAATGTAAAATAAACGACAAAACAAGACATTTCACGACAACATGGAAAGAGCATTCATAGTCCAACTTGACACTGGCGAACAGCTCGGCCCCCTGGACGAGGAGGCACTGAAGAGGCTGGCGGAGGAGGGGCGAATCCCCGAAGACGCGGAGGTCCGCAGCACGATGCTGGCGATCTGGGAAAAGGCGAAGGATGTGGAATGCCTCAAGAAGATCTACCGTGCGCGGATGCTGGAGCGCGCGGAGGCATACGCCCAGGACCCCAAGGCGCAGCTTCGCGCCCGCATCGAGATGCGCGGCGACTACGACCCCCTTGCGAACGCCCTCTCCCAGGAGGGAATCACATACCACGAAACGAGCTTCTTCTGGAGATTTGTCGCAGGCCTGACGGATCTGCTCGTCCTGGCGGTCTCCTCCTTCATCCTCCTCTTCATCTGCTGGGGGCTCATGAAGGGAGGAGTCCTCGGAGGGCACGCCGCGCTGCTGCTCTACTGCGCCCTCGCATGGGGAGGCTCGGCACTCTACTACATGTATTTCCTCTCCGAAAGGGGACAGACAGTCGGACAGCACTTCTGGGGGCTGGTGACAATCACCCCCGACTTCCGCAAGGTCTACCCCATCAAGGCATTCCTCTTCTTCCTCCTGACCGCCTGCTTCGGAATCCTCTCGCCAATCACATGGCTTCTCTTCGGATGCAGGTACACACTCCAGGAAAGGGTGCCGGGAGTCATGGTGAAGCGAATCTCCATCGCACGGAAGACCTACTAGACACCACCCCCGATGAAGGCCAGCCCCCAGGCAACCGATACGCAAGCCGTCCAAGGGAAACGACGCTTCCCCAGACGGCTTGCTTCGCATCTCCTCAGGGAGTTCGCATTCCCCCTCTTCGGCTCCCTCGCAGCCTTCATCGCAATCAGCCTGCTGCTCGCAGTCTTCGACGACCTCCCGGACTTCAACGGGGTGGACATACCGGGGGGCATGACCGCACTCTATTTCCTGGCACGCACCCCGGACTACCTGATGACGGTCTTCCCGATCTCGGCGCTTCTGGCCGTCAGCTTCATGACAATCGTCCTCGGAAAGAACAACGAGCTGACCGCGCTTCGCTCGGCCGGCCTGTCGCTGCTCACCACCGCCGCCCCCGTCTGGCTGACTGCACTCCTCCTCTGCTTCGGCTCGCTCCTCATAAACGAATTCGTCAGGCCGGTCTGCAAAAGGTATGTGGAAATGGTCCAGACAGACTATCTCGACAATCCAGCCAGAAAGACCGCCAAGGGAGGAAAGGCGCCTCTCCGGAAACATACGCTCAAGGAGACGAACCAGGTGGCGTATTTCAATCCCCTCAAGGGGCAGGAGTGGTTCTTCGCGGACTTCCGCCCATACGAGGAAAACACGGGCGTAAGCGTCTGCCTCCAGGACGCCCATGGGCGCGTCACAAGCGTCCTCACCGCAGCCACAGCGGAGTATGACCGCGACGAAGGAGCCTGGAGATTCAGGGATTGCTCCCTGACCGAATACGACTACAGCCAGGGCGGCCTCCCGGTCGCAAAGACTCCCGTCTACCTCCCGGAAGTCCCCGCGCCCGGGGACGAGGCGCCAACCATTTACCGCGAAAACCCGCGGGACATCGCAATCCAGTCACAGCCCGTCGAGGAGATGACCATGAAGGATCTCCTGAGGATGAACAGGCAGAAGATCCTCCTGGACGCTTCCGACAACTCCCAAATCCGCACGCTCCTGGCCTACAGATGCCTCTCGCCGCTGGCGACCCTCATCGCAGTGCTTCTGGGCTTCGCCCTGACAATCCCGCAGGGGCGCACATCCGCCATCAGGGGATTCGTCTGCGCAGTCGGGTTGTTCGTCGCATACACGCTTCTGTCGCAGTTCTTCCTTGTCCTCGGCAAGAACGGCCATCTCTGGTGGCCGCTTGCAGGAGGGCTTCCGACCATCGCCGCACTGGCGCTTGGATTGTATCTCGCCTACAAGAGGCAATAGGGCGCAAGACCATGCGGGAATTCCTATCGCTGCAGCTGTTGGCAATCCTCCAGGGACTTACGGAGTTCCTGCCCGTCTCGTCCAGCGGACATCTGGCACTGCTAAGGAAACTCCTTGACCTGGACACGGGCGCAAAGGGCCCCGCCCTCGAAATCCTGCTCCACGGGGGAACCCTGGCCGCCGTCATCATCTTCTACAGGAGACGCATCCTGGAACTGGCAGTGGGACTCGTGAAACGAGACCGAGACGCATGGAAGTACTGCTCCCTCGTCGTCCTCGCATGCATCCCCGCAGGACTCCTGTACCTGGCGGCACACGACGCCGTCGAAAGCGCCTTCGACTCCACGCTGGCCATCGGAGTCTGCCTCGTCGCGACGGGACTCGTCCTGACAAGCCTGAAGCTCGTCGACTCCACGGCCGGCTCCAGGCCATCCTGGCTCCAGGCACTGGGAATCGGAATCGCACAGGCACTCGCAATCCTGCCGGGAGTCAGCCGCTCGGGAAGCACATACACCGCCGCAAGATGGCTGAAGGTCTCCCCGAAGGAGGCGTTCGACTTCTCCTTCATCACGTCCATCCCCCTTGTCTTCGGCTCAATCATCCTCAAGGCACGGGATTTGACGCATATCGCGTCAGAGGGGCGCACATTCCCGCTACTTGTCGCCACAATCCTCGCAACCGCAGTTGGTTACGCCGCATTGAAACTACTGGAAAAACTCCGGTTCCTTAAAATGATGTGGATCTTCGGACCATACTGCCTGGTGGCAGGGGCCGCGGCAATCCTGCTGGCGACAAGACTGTAGGACAATCGGACGGCACCGGCAACGGACGCACCATCCGCCGGAAGACTACTTCCACTATCTCGCACCCCGGCGGCCTGACTCGCCGTAGATGTGCTATATTACGCAGATTTCCGCCCATACGGAGTGGAAACAAGGCTTTTCCTGCATTAGTTCACATAGTAAACAACTAGAAGATTCCGAAAACAATGAGCAACACCGTCTCACTCACTGCAACGAAGCGCGAAGCCCTTGGCAGTGCGGCCTCCCGCCGCCTCCGCAAGCAGGGGTTTGTCCCCGCCGTCATCTATTCCCACGGCGAGGAGAATGTCCACTTCCAGGTCAGCCTGGAGCAGTTCAAGAAGATTGAGCACCACGCGGGCCTCGTCTCCATCGACATCGAGGGCGAGGGCAAGCGCAACGCGATTGTCAAGGAAATCCAGTACAAGGCCATCAGCAGCCAGCCGCTGGCCATCGACTTCCTCGGCGTCAAGGCCGGTGAGAAGGTCACCGTCGTCGTCCCAATCGAGGCGAAGGGCGATCCCGAGGGACTGCGCGAAGGCGGCCAGCTGGAGCAGGTCATCCACGAACTGGAAATCGAAGTGGCTCCCGCAGACATCCCAGAGGTCCTCGTCGTCGACGTCAGCGCACTGAAGCTTGACGACACCCTGACCATCGCCGAAATCGCACTGCCCGCCTCCGCAAAGGCCCTCCACGACCAGACCCAGATCGTCTTCCAGGTCCGTCTGCCCCATGTCGTCGAAGAGCCCGCCGAGACCGAGCCCGCTCCCGCAGAGGGCGATGCGGCAGCAGCAGCCCCCGCCGCCGACGCGAAGTAGACAGCCCGCCACCCAAAGACAAACTTCCCGGCCGCGACGGACACGGAGGCTCGCCTCCGACGATGCCACGGCCAATGCACACCCGCGTAGAAGAGGGCGGAGCATGGCAAGCCCAACGCCTCGCCCCACTATGCAATCCACGCTCTCCCCGCTCCTAATGGACGGGGAACGAAGATGGACGCCGAGCCTGCTCTCAAGCTAGTTGTCTGCCTGGGAAATCCCGGAAGGGAATACCAGGGCACCCGCCACAACGCGGGGTGGATGACAGCCGAGAGGATTCTTGAGTCTTCACCCTTCCAGCCCACCGATGCCTTCTGGCAACCCGCCGGCGGGCGGCTGGTCTGGACCGGGCTTGGAGGAAGGAGCGTGCTCCTCCTCCTGCCGCAGACTTATATGAATCTGAGCGGCGAGGCAGTCGCGGAGACACTGGCGCATTTCCGTATCACTCCCTCGGAGATGCTCGCCATCTGCGACGACCTGGATCTCCCGGAAGGCTCCCTCCGCCTCAGGCGGAAGGGCTCCTCCGGAGGACACCGGGGCCTGGCGTCCATCATGCTGAACCTGCAAACCACGGATTTTCCGAGGCTGAGGGTCGGCATTGGGAGACCGCGACCCGGATCGGGCACCACCATCGTGGAATGGGTGCTCGCCCCCTGGGTCTCCGATGTTCCTGACCTCCCCTGCAACACCACACGAAACGCAGCCCAAGTCGCCGCAACCTTCGCCACAAGGTCGTTCCAAATGGCCGCGGCAAAGGCAAACGGGATGGGAGAAGAATGTCGGACAAAATCCAACCGTTCCTAAACACCACCCCATCAGGAGTAAACAACGTGTCTAAGTATGAATTGATGTTCATCCTCGACCCCACAAAGGTCGAGGGGAATGGCGAAACGTTCGACGCCGCCATCCAGAGCTACATCCAGGAGCTCGGCGGAACCATCAGCCGCGCAAAGTTCTTCGAGAAGAGGACCTTCGCCAGACCCATCGGAAAGCACAAGGTCGGACTCTACTGGGACTATGTCGCTGAACTGCCCGCAGACGCACCGGCTGCAATCCAGGACAAGTACCGCCTCAATGCAACCGTCCTCCGTATCGGCATCTTCCACTTCGAAGATGGACAGGACGACGAGGTCTTCAAGCCCCGCGACGCAAGCGTCCTCGGCGAGGAGTCCTTCCAGGACGAGTTCGACAACGACAACTACCGTTTCCGCGGCAGCCGCAAGTAATACGGCAGACCGCGTTCTTCCGCCCGACCCGCTTTTTTCAAGAAGTAGAATTCCGTCCCGACAAGCAAGCCACATTTCAAGCAGGAGCAGGCAATGCCAAACGTAAACAAGGTCATCCTAATCGGAAATCTCACCCGAGACCCGGAAGTCAGACAGGCGCCCCAGAGCGGGAGCATGATCGTCTCGTTCACGCTGGCAATCACACGCCGCTACACCAACAACCGGCAGGAGACTGTCGAGGAAACCTGCTTCGTAGATGTGACCGCATACCAGAGACTGGGAGAAATCGTCAAGAACTACGCTCACAAGGGCGACCCCATCTTCGTCGAGGGGCGCCTGCGCTATGACACCTGGGAAGACAAGAACACCCCCGGCCTCAAGCGCAACAAGCTCAGCGTAGTCTGCGAAAGCGTCCAGCTGCTGACACGCCGCGGCGACCAGAGTGGCTCCTACGCCCCACAGGGCGACTACCGCCAGCCACGCCCCGCATACGGCAGCGCGGGAAGCCAATACGGCGCCGAGCCGCAGCACTACGGGACTCCCGCACAGGAACCCCGTTACGGCAACCCCGCACCACAGCAGATGCCGCCCTTCAATCCACAGGACTCCGCACAGGGGGACTCGCCGATTGAAGACCTCCCCTTCTGAAAAAACGCACTCTCGCGCGGAAAGAGTTTCAACCGAAAAACTAATAAATCATTGAGGATTCTCAGATGAAGACCATTACACCGAAGCGACGCCAGAAGCTGCTGCGCCAGAAGACCTGCCGTCTCTGCAAGAACAACATCTTCCAGCTCGATTTCAAGGATGTCGACCTGCTCAAGCGCTTCCAGACCGAGGGTGGCCGCATCCTGCCGCGAACCATCACCGGAAACTGCTCCAAGCACCAGAAGCTCCTCGCAAATGCCATCAAGCGCGCGCGCATCATGGCACTTGTTCTCTAATGACACACAACCAGAAGAAGGAAAACTACAATGTCTAAAGAACTGATTCTCCTGGAAGATGTCAAGGATCTCGGCCAGGTCGGCGACATCGTGAAGGTCGCTGACGGCTACGCCCGCAACTACCTGCTGCCCCGCGGATTTGCGGTCGCCGTCAACAAGGGAACTCTGCGCCAGGCAGAGGCACGCAAGCTCAAGCTCCAGAAGGAGCGCGAGGAGCGCCTCGCCGTCGCAAAGGCTCTTGCGGAAAAGATCGAGGCCCTCGAAATCGTCCTCCCAATGGCTGTCGGTGAAAACGACAAGCTCTTCGGCTCGGTCTCCGCACAGGTCGTCGCCGACGCAATCAACGCACAGGGCATCGAAATCGGCAAGGCCGACGTGCTCCTCGACGAAGGCATCCGCGAACTTGGTGACTACACGATCGTCATCAAGGTCTCCGGCGATGTCAAGGCAAACCTGAAGCTCAAGGTCACCAAAAAGGAAGACTAGCCAGGACAGCCTCCAAATAGCATCATAACGCAAGCGCCGCCTGCTCCCGACACGGGAAAGGGCGGCGTTTTTGCATATAAAAATCAGGGAAGGAAGACCGTTTTTAACCACGAAAAACACGAAACACACGAAATCCTGCTGTCAGCGTGTCCACCCACGCCCTACCCTACCCTCTTCTCCCTTCTCCCCACTCCCTACTCCCCACTTTGCAGGGCGCGCCCACGCGCGCCAGCCACGCACTACCCTCTTCTCCCTCTTCTCCCTCCTCCCCACTTTGCAGGGCGCGCCCACGCGCGCCAGCCACGCACTACCCTCTCCTCCCCCCTCCCTCCTCCCTACCCCTGAAGCCCACTGCAAAGTGACCACGCACTACCCTCTCCCCTCTTCTCCCTACTCCCTACTCCTCACAATCCTCCAAAGTCAGGGTAAAGTATTGTGTTTTCTATTCACACGGCCATCCACCAACCAGACCAGGGAATCCAAATGAAGAAACTCCTCCTAGGCATCCTGATTCTCGCAGCCGCATCGGCGCTATCCGCATCGGACCTCATCACGCGAATCCGGGTCGTGGACACGACGGGCACCGCAAACCAGGAGGCCCTCGAACAAATCGTCTACTCTGCAATCGGCACGAAGGTCGGGGAGAACCTATCCCTGCCCCAGCTCTCGAAGGACGTGTCGGCACTAGTCAAGACACGGGGAATCGACGACGTCCAGACCAAGATCGCCGAACAGGACGACGGCACCCTCATGGTCACATTCTTCATCTCCCCCAGGCAGCGCATCTCAGACATCCAGGTCAGGGGATGCGAGCAATTCAGCGAGAAGAAGATCCTCAGGCTTCTGAAGACAAAGACCGGGAGCATGGTGGACGAAATCGCCCAGGCCGCCGACCGCAAGCGCATCGTCGAAAAATATGAAAAGGCGGGATACTACGGGACAACCGTCGGCCAGGAACTCACACCGGACGCCGAAAACCCGGGGGGACTCGTCCTGACATACGTTGTGGACGAGCACCCGCGCGCAAAGCTCAAGGGCACCGCCTTCAAGGGGAACACGGTCTTCTCCGATTCGGAACTCTCCAGTGCGCTCGTCACAAAGCGCCAGTGGTGGAGATACATCTTCCGCATGGGAAACTACTACAACCCGACGCTGAGGAATATGGACATCGAGAAGATAGTCTCCCTCTATGCGACAAAGGGATACCTGGACGCGCAGGTCACCGAGGTGGCGGAGGAGTATCTCGACGACAGCCGCAAGTGGGTCCGCCCCACATACGTCATCTCCGAGGGCGAAAAATACACCCTCGCGGGCCGCACCTTCACGGGAAACAAGCTCTTCTCCAGTGAGCAGCTCCTGGAGGCCACCTCCTCCAAGGAGGGCGACGCCTACAGTTCCACCACCGCGGACGCAGACCTCGAGGCAATGAAGGGACTCTACGAGGGACGGGGATACCTGGACCTCGCATTCTACCCGCAACTCCAGAAGGACAGCGAGGCAAAGACGGTCGTCATCGCATACAACATCTCCGAGGGACAGCCCATCCGGGTCAACAATATCGACATCGTCGGAAACACCTACACCCGCGACCACGTCATCAGACGGGAACTCGCAATCTTCGAGGACGACCTGGCGGACTCCAGGAAAATCCGCCAGACGAAGAACCGCCTCGAAAACCTGGGATACTTCGAAAGCGTCGAAATCATCCCGAAGGCAACCGACAACCCGGACCGCAGAAATCTCTCCATCGAGGTCAAGGAAAAGCCAACCGGCACAATCTCCCTGGGAGCCGCATTCTCCAGCGAAGACTCTGTCCTCGGATTCCTCGAACTCTCCGAAACAAACTTCAGCCTCGACAAACTCCTCCATCTTGAAACCCCAAAGGGGGACGGACAGAGGATGAGGGCGTACATCGCAGCCGGCTCCGAATCCACGAATGTCAGCATCTCGCTGACAGAACCATCCCTCTTCGACGGACCATTCGACCTCACCAACGAATTCTTCGTCAGCACAAGGTACGAAGACGAATATGACGAACGGCGCACCGGATACGCAATCACGCTGGGATGGCCAGTCGCGTTCAAGCTCCCCTTCCTGCCGGACCACACCGAATACTGGAGAATGTCAACAGGAATCAGGTTCGAGCACATCGACATCTCAAACATCTCACATGAGGAACGCTTCGACGAAAACGACGGAAACTACCCCGACAGCGTCCCGTTCCCCGAAGGGATGAACTACGCAATCAACCGCGACAAGGGAGGGGAAATCACCGGACGGCTCATCTTCGCAATGACCAGGGACACGCGAAACCACTACATCTTCCCGTCCCGGGGAACAAGAGTCGCCCTCGACATGGAATATGTCACAAAGGCACTCGGAAGCTACGCCGACTACATGAAATTCCACCTCGGAGGAGAAGCGTACCTCCCGCTCTACAAGGACGCATTCCTCAGATTCTCGGCAGACGGATATACCGCGGAACACTTCAGCGGAGACGACATCAAGATCTTCGACAGGTACTTCGCAGGAGGATACGGGACAATCAGGGGATTCAAACGGCATGAGGTCAGCCCCGTCAACCGAAATGAAAACTCAATCGGCGGACAGACCATGCTCGTGGGAACCGCGGAAATCATCAAGCCAATCAAGAACTTCATGTTCTTCAAACTCTTCTGCGACGTGGGAAATGTCTGGTGGGACTCCTTCGACGCAGACCTGGGAGACCTCAATGCCTCCGTCGGCGTGGGAATCCAGTTCAGGCAGGTCCCAATCAGACTCGACTACGGATACCCAATCCACACAAAGGGAGAACACCTGGACGGCAGAAGCGGAAGATTCCACTTCAGTATCGATTACTCGTTCTAAATCAAGGAGTTATGATGTAATGCGCGGAATTGCCCCCTGGACATCCGCGCACCGCACGCCCCACTCCCCCCGCCGCACCCGCCGAAATCCATGCGCATCTTCAACTGGCACATAACAAAGAGCCTGCTCGGCACACTGCTGCTGTCGCTGGGCATCCTCGTCTTTGTGATGATGTCGGTGCATCTCTTCCGCGCATTCGCGATGCTCTCCAGCGGCGTCAGCCCGCTTCTTCTCGGGAAGATGCTGGTCTACCTGCTTCCAGAGGTCCTGCGCTATGCCCTGCCCTTCTCAATCCTAGTCTCGACGGTGCTTGTCTTCAGCAGGATGAGCGCGGACAACGAGATTGTCGCCCTGAAGGCGTCGGGCGTGGGGATTTGGCAGATTGTCGCCCCAGCGCTGGCCCTTGCGCTGATTATATGCGCCGCCAGCCTCTGGCTTAGCGCAGACATTGCGCCCAGGCTTCGCTATGCTGGAGAACGGCTTCGCTGGCAGGCCGTCACCACCAATCCGCTGGCGCTTCTGGAGCCGGGGACAATCACGCGGCTCTCAAGCCAGACATCAATCCGCGTCGGCTCGCGGGACGAGGGGTCGGGGCTCCTCAAGGACATACACCTATACCAGACGGACAGCCAGGTGGGAACCCTCCGGGACATCACCGCCGAGTCTTGCATGATCGAGACGCGACCCGATGAACGGGAACTGCTCCTGACGCTATACAACTTCACAATCGCCGAACGCCCGCTCTCCACCAAGAGCGTGGACGCATACCGCGACGCCAACGACCGAAACCCCAGGTTCCTGGCCGGAGACGCACTCACGATGCACCTGGAATACGGAACGCTCCAGGACAGGAAGTCGCTCACAAGAAAACTCAGCATGATGCCGTTGAAAATGCTGCTGGGGGACATCGTGTGGTCGGAATCCCAGGGGGAGGACGTGACAAAGCACTGGTACGCATTCCATGAAAGGCTCGCGCTGGCATTCTCGCCCCTGGCATTCCTGCTGCTGGGAATCCCCTTCGGAATACGAAACCGGCGCAGCGAGGCCGCAAGCGGACTGCTCATCTGCCTCGTCATGGCACTCGCATACTACGGAGTGATGCTCCTCTGCAACAGCCTCATCCACCACCCAAGGCTCCACCCCGAATACATAATCTGGCTGCCGAATATCGCGTATCAAATCGGCGGACTGCTGGCATTGAGGAAAATCGCACAACACTAGACCCAGGGAGAGAACAACCAAAATGAAGCGAATACTGCCCGCGCTGCTAATATTCCTCGTCGCAATCGCGCTTCCCGCACTCACCTGGAACGACAGCGACAACGGATTCCTCAGCCTGAAGGACATCCGGAACGCAGCTGCACGCGCCACAACGCAAAACTATCCCAACGCGGACACAGTCCTCGTCGACAGCGCCATAAAGTTCCTGTACAACCCCGACGGGACATACGTCCAGGTCCACGACTACGCAAGCAAGGCGCTGACACAGGCAGGCGCCGACGCGTCAAAGGTCCTCACCAGCTACTACGACACAAGCTACGCACGGGCAAAAATCTCGCTCGTCCAAGTCCTCAAGCCCACCGGGGAGACCGTCACGCTGGATCTCGCATCCTGCACCCAGGACATGACGGAGGTCTCCCAGATGGACTCGAACATCTACAACCCAAACAGCAGGCTCATCAAGGTGACCGTGGCGGAACTGCAGCCAGGAGACATACTGCGGGCGGTCTATGTGGACGAAATCCTCAAGCCTCGGGTCCCGAACTCCTTCAGCAGCTACTTCCCCTTCGAATCCACAGACCCGATACTCCACTCCACGGTCGAAGTGAACGCTCCGGCCGAACTCCCCCTCATGAGCATCGCCGTCAAAAACCCGGTGAACGGAGGCCCAAAACAGGCAAAGGGGGGACGGGACGGGAGAATCGTATACACCTGGGAGGTGGCGGACGTCCCCCAGTTCTTCCCGGAACCGTCAATGCCCAGCGACGGCTCCTGCGTCCAGCGCGTCCTGGTGAGCACCTTCACCTCATGGGAGGAGGTCTCAAGGTGGTATAGCCAGCTTTCCGAACCACACCTCGCCGTGGACGAGGCAATCGCCAAGGCCGTCCAGGAGCTCACGGCCGGCTGCAAAACCGACCACGAACGCATCGTCGCCCTCTACAACTTCGTCTCCCAGCGCGTCCGCTACATGGGCCTGACACTGGAGGACACCGCCCCCGGATACGAACCACACGACGTCGTCCTCACCTTCGAGCAGCGGGCGGGCGTCTGCCGCGACGTGGCGGCACTCCTCGTGGCGATGCTCAGGACCGCGGGGTACGACGCGCACCCCACCCTCATCCAGGTCGGATATCCAAAGGATGTCGAAGTCCCGCAACCCTACTTCAACCACGCCATCACCGCAGTCAGGGATCCCGACACGGGCAAGTGGCTCCTCATGGACCCCACGAACTCAAACACCCGGGACCCATTCCCCGCGTATCTCTCCGACAAGAGCTACCTCGTCGCCACGCCAAAGGGGGAAACACTCCTGCTCTCACCTGTCACGCCGTCAAACGAAAACCTCTCCAGGGTCGAAACAAGCGCAAAACTCACCGAAGACGGCACGCTCCAGGCACGCACACAGGTGGAATTCCATGGAATCATGGACAATATCTACAGGAACTTCTTCCTCAGCATGCCCGCCGAACAAAGGCGGTTCGCAGTCGAACAGCTCCTGGCGTCCGTCATCCCGGGAGCCAGGCTCGACTCCCTGCAAATCCTCCCGGAAGACCTCCTTGATCTCGAAAAACCCACCCAAATCTTCCTCTCCTTCGCGGCGGACAACTATCTCGTCACCTCGATGAAGCCGGATGGCACGCCGGACACCGCCCCTGGAAAGGCGGCAATGCTGAAATTCCCAAGGCTTGCAGGAGGCTTCGGACTCAACTTCCTCCCGTTCCGAAACGCAACCCTTGACAAGCGGCGCTTCCCATTCGAAACCAAGATGACATGCGAAGTCGTCGAGGAGGCCGCCCTGGAACTGCCCGCCAGCCTCCAGGTCGTCTCGCTCCCCGAATACACCCAGATTGACAACGACTGCATCGCAATCACCCGCTCCTTAAAACGACGCCCAGACGGCATGGCGCTCTCCTCCAGGTATGCGTCAAAGGTCGTCCGCTTCTCCCCCGAGGAGTATCTGGAACTCAAGGGCGCCCTGGCAGTCAAGGACGGCGAAGACCGCAAGATGCCAATCCTGCAATTCCAGGCGCCGCCCGCCCAGCATGGCGACGACTCCCAGGAGGCCGCGGATACGCCAAACACGGAGATTCTGGAATCCTCCACGAGCATCACCGTCGAGTCCCAGAGCAGCTATGTGGCGGAGTCATATCTCAAATACAAGGTGGCCACATACGCCGGAATCGGCGACAGCTCCGACATCACCCTCGATTTCAATCCTGCCTGGGAGGAGCTGGAAGTGCTCTCGGCGCTTGTCACCAACGACGGCGTCACGACCGAAACCCCGAAGGAGAACATCAACCTGATGGACGCCTCCTGGAACGCCTCCGCGCCAAGATATCCAGGCGCAAAGACCCTGGTCGTCAATCTTCCGGGAATCGAGGTCGGAAGCATCGTGGAACTGCGGTTCCGCCAGACCTCCAGGAACCAGCCCTTCTTCCACTACTCCCAGACCATCCGATCAAACAGCCCCATCAAGGAATGGTCCCTCGAAATCACCGCGCCAAGATCCCTTGACTGCACCCTGGAATACCTGGCCGACGGATGGCTCAACATGAAAGGCGACCTCAAGGACCCCGTCAAGGTCGAACACAAAAAGAAGAAACTGCCGGATGACATGGTGCGGCATACCCTGAAGGCACGCGACATACCGGCACTCCCCGCCGAAAGAAACCTGCCCCCCTCATACTCATATCTCCCGACGGTCGTCGCAACCACGGGCAGCTGGCCGGCATACGCGGGAATCGTCCGCAGGTATGTCGAGGCACTGGGCAACGGAGGCGAAACCGTCAGGAAGCTGGCGGAGCCATGCAAGGGACTGCCGGATGAGGAGAAGATCGTGAAAATCCGCGACTGGATTGAAAAGAACATCCGGTCGGAGGGGCCCGCATTCAACACCCTGCCCCTCTCATGCATGACACCCCCCGAAGTCACCGCAGCCGACGGATACGGGAACTCCGCAGACCAGGCGCTCCTGTACCACGCAATGCTGCAGGCGGCCGGACTCAAGCCGCAGCTCTATCTCGCCAGCGCAACGCCACAGGCCGAAGACCTCCAGAGATTCTACCAGAAATACCCATCCACGGACCTCTTCGACACATGGCTCGTGAAGGTGAATGTCAACGGAAGGGACATCTGGCTGAACGACCAGAAGGAATACGCGCAGTTCGGGACAAGCGCCTTCGACCACGGAATGCTCCTCCCACTCGACAACGGAAGGCTCGAGGTGATGGACCTCCCCGGAAAGTACAAGGACAACGACACGGAAAGGTGGCTCATCACGGTGAACGACGACGGCTCCGCGCAAATCGAGGTCTCAATGGATGTCTCCGGAGCCGCCTTCGGAGCGCAAAAGAGGATGTTCGAAAGGATGACCCCCGAGGAAAGGCGCAGGCACTATGTCAAGATGGTCTCCGAAATCTCGCAGGACGCCACCCCCGTCACCGCAGACCTGATTACCAACTTCAAACACTACCCGGGAAACATCTCCTTCACCGTAAGGCTCGGCAAGTGCGCCTCCTTCGACGGAGACTACTGCTATCTCCGGCTCCCAATCTCGCTGGCCTCAAGCCTCGGATACGCACGGGGCGAACGAAATCACAACCCGCTCTACAGGGGCTCGTTCCAGAACCGGTCAATCTCCATGGACCTGAAGCTCCCCGCAGGATACCCGAAGGTCGTAATCGCGCCGGCGGCACTCCAGTGGCGCGCGCCTGACGGCGCCGGATACGTCACATGGAAGAACCGCACCGCCGAACCAAGGCAGGGAGCCCAAAGAACCTTCCACTTCGAATACAACGTCGAACTCAAGCCAGGGGTCACGCCAATACGCCTCGTCAAGGAATACCAGGAGGCATACAGGAGGCTCATGCACCCCGCCTCCACGACACTGCTGCTCTCGAAGTAATCCGAAAGCACGCCGCACGCACACGCGTAATCACGGCCTCACGGCCGCCCCACGACACCACCGACAAGAAAGATGCCTTTCATCGCCTCCACATACAAGTCCCCAATCCATCTGGGGGCACACTTCGAGACAATCTTCCCAAACTACTTCCTGAAGGAGGAAGACGTCGAATACCAGCGGGAGAGAATCGACCTGCCGGACGGAGACTTCCTGTACCTGGACTGGGCAAGGTGCGACAAGCCGACAGACGAACTGATGGTAATCTGCCACGGACTCTGCGGAAATACGCATAGGCACTACTGCCTCAGCATGGTACATGCATTCCGGAAGGCGGGAATAGACTGCCTCGCATGGAACTACAGGGGCACGGGAAAAGTCGAAAACAGGACGCTGAGGTTCACTTGCAACAACTCGACAGACGACCTGCACCAGGTGGTCATGCACGCAATCAGGTGCGGATACAAAAAAATCTACCTGGGCGGATTCTCAATGGGAGCAAACCTGATTATCCTATATCTGGGACGGGAACTCAAGGTCATCCCGGACGAGGTCATGGGAGGAGTCGGATTCTGCGCGCCTATCGACGGACCCGCATCAATCCAGACAAGCCACAAGGCACTCTTCGGAATCTACGAAAAACACTTCCTCGAAAAACTCAAGGAAAAAGTCCAGGAGGTCGCAAGAAACTTCCCGGAATTCGATGCGACGGAAGCGCTTAACGCAAGGAATTTCACAGAGTTCGACGAGTCGTTCACAGCACGGACAATGGGATTCCGGGGAGCACAGGACTACTATGTTACTGCCAGCGCCGTAAGATACCTCGGACAAATCGACAGGCCGACACTGCTCGTAAACCCGAAAAACGACCCGCTGCTGGGAGGAGACAGCCACCCCGTAAACGAAGCAAGGGAAAGCAAATTCTTCTATCTCGAAACACCGGAAGACGGAGGACACTGCGGATTCCTGACGCCAAAGGGACAGGAGTGGTGGCCCGCCGCAAGGGCAAGACAATTCATCCTGGAGACGGTGCGCAATTCGGCACACCGTGGGACGCCCCAGGCACAAGAAAAACCAGTTCAACCAAAGGAGGGCTGAATACCATGTCAATTCTTACGATTGCAAGAGAACACGGTGTATGGACAACGGAGGCCGGCGAAGTGCTGGCACGACGTCTGAATGCGGTTCTTCTCACTAAGGAAGAACTGGAAAGACGCCTAATCGACGCAGGCATGACGCAGAAGACATTCCAGCGCTACGACGAAAAGAAGCCCGGATTCTTCTCATCGCTCTCCTCCGACATGGACCTCTACATCCTCTACCTCAAGACAATCATGCTCGAGGTCGCCCAGGAAAGCAATGTCATCATCCTCGGGAGAGGGGCGCACCTGATGCTCGGGAATCTCCCGAACTGCCTCAGGGTCCGACTGGTCGCGCCAATCGAATTCAGAGTCGAAACGGTCAAGAAGGAATACGGATACGATACCGACACCGCATCCAGAATCGTCCGGAGATGCGACGCAGACCGCTCCGGATTCTGCTTCTTCCACTTCAACGAACAGTGGGCGGACGCGACAAAGTACGACCTGACAATCAACACGGCCACCATCTCCCAGGAAAACCTCGCAGAACTCCTCCAGTCCCAGCTCGACCTGAAGGGAACCCAGGAAAACGAGGCGAAGGCAAAGAAGCTCATCGCAAACCAGCTTCTGGCGCAGAAGGTCTCGACCGCACTCCTCGTCGTCCAGAAAATCTCACTGGCATTCCTCGATGTCACCGCCGACGACAATGGACACATCACCCTCTCCGGGGCGACGACCACCTTCGCCGCCGCCCACAGGGCAGTCGAGACCGCAAAGGCGGTCCCGGGAGTCACGGGGGTCACCAACAAAATCCGCGTCTCAATGGAGATGACACACCAGTCGCCAAGGCTCTAGGCCACGCGAGACACACGCCGCGCCAGAGCCACGCATCTCGCGCGGCATCCCACTCCCCTACATGGAAACAGACTTCCTCCAACTCCGCGACAAGACAATCCTAATCACGGGCGTCGCAAACCGAAGAAGCATCGCCTGGAGCGTCGCAAAGGTCCTGGAGGAAGCCGGGGCGCGGCTCGTCTTCCTCTTCAGAAGCCCTGAACTGCGCGACAGGAACCTGGCGCTGCTCGGGAAAGAAAACGCAGAAACATGCGTCTGCGACGTAGAGGACGAGGCACAGGTGGAGGGACTAGCCCCGTGGGCCGCCGAAAACTCCCTTGTCTTCGACGGAATCCTCCACTCCATCGCATTCGCAAACTACTCCGAAGGAGTCAGGCCATTCCACGAGGTGAAAAAACGGGACTTCCTGCAGGCGATGGACATATCCTGCTTCTCCCTGGCCGCACTCTGCAACGCGCTCAAGGCAAACCTGGCGGAAAACGCCTCGATTGTCACCCTCTCCATCTCGTCGACGAAGATGGCGGCCGAAAGCTACGGCTACATGGGGCCGGTCAAGGCCGCCCTGGACTCCAGCGTCGTCTTCCTCGCAAAGTCCCTGACCTCGCAGGTCTCCCCGCACATCAGGGTCAACGCAGTCGGGGCAAGCCCCCTGAAGACCAGCGCGTCCGCAGGAATCCCCGGATACATCGACGCATATCTCTTCGCCGAAAAGGCAACGCTGCGGCACCAGGCGCTGGAAACATCCGAGGCCGCAAATGTCGCGGCATTCCTGCTCAGCCCACGCTCCAGCGGAATCAATGCACAGACAATCGTCGTGGACGCGGGAATGTCCTGCAACTACTTCGACTCGGATATAATCCACACCCAACAACTCTGAATCCAGCCGCGCCCCGCACGGCACAGCCGCCGGCGACGCGCCAAACTCAAATGTCTCCCGAAGCAGAAGAAATCCGTTCGCTCTACAGCGAATACATGGTTCCGGCCTACAACTTCACCTCGCCCATCATGGTGCGCGGCAATGGCTCCTGGCTCTGGGACATCGAAGGCCGCCGTTATCTTGACTTCACCACCGGCATCAGCGTCTGCAGCCTCGGCCACTGCCATCCAGCCGTCTCCCTGGCAATCGCCAACCAGGCGGCGGAGCTCATGCACTGCTCCAACCTCTTCTGCAACCGCAACACGCCGCGACTGGCGCGAAAGCTCTCCCAGGGCGCATTCGGCGGCAAGGTCTTCTTCGCCAACTCAGGAGCCGAAGCCAACGAAGGCATGATCAAGGCGGCACGCCTCTGGGGCTCCGCACACGGAGGCAGAAACCACATAGTCGTATTCTCCTCCTCATTCCACGGAAGAACCCTCGCCACGCTCGCGGCAACAGGGCAGCCAATCTTCCGGGAGGGCATGAGCCCGGACATGCCAGGATTCACAACCGTGGAATACAACAACCTCGACGCAGTCCGCGCCGCAGTCACAGACCAGACCTGCGCAATCCTCCTGGAACCTGTCCAGGCGGAAGGAGGGGTCTTCCCCGCAACACGGGATTTCATGACTGGACTCCGAAAGCTCTGCGATGAAAGGAATCTGCTGCTCCTCCTGGACGAGGTCCAGACGGGCATGGGACGCACAGGAAAGCTCTTCGCATACCAGCACTTCGGAATCACTCCCGACGCATTCTCGACGGCAAAGGCCATCGGCAACGGAATCCCGCTGGCGTGTTTCCAGGTGACCGATGAACTGGCGGCGCTCTTCAAGCCCGGAATCACCCACGGCTCAACCTTCGGCGGCAATCCACTGGCAGCGGCCGCAGGACTCGCGGTCATGAATGTCTTCGAGGAGGAGGAAGTCCTCAAGAACGTGGAACGGCAGTCGGAAAAGCTCTTCCGAAAACTCGAGGGACTCAAGGAAAGACATCCCGCAATGCGCGACATCCGGGGAATGGGCTTGCTCGTCGGAATCGAACTGGGGGACGCGCTCAAGGACGCAGTAGCGGCATGCCGCGAAAAGGGGCTGCTCGTCCTCACCGCGGGAAAAGGGGTAATGAGACTCCTGCCCTCGCTGAAGCTCACGGACGAGGAACTCGACCTCGCAATCGAAATACTTGACCAGGCAATCCCCTGAAAAAACAATACAACACCCAAAGGAATAGGAGGGACAATGATATGGGAAGAATGACGGCTCTCTTGGTTATGGCGATTCTGGCCACCACCCTCTCCGCAAAGACTATCCGGCACTACGACAGCAGCGGACGCTCCACCGGACGGACTGAAATCGACTCGAACGGAAACGCACGCTACTACGACAGCAACGGAAGGTCAATCGGACGGTCTTACACCGACAGCAGCGGAACAACAAGATACTACGACGAAAACGGACGCTCCGCAGGAACCTCACACACCGACAGCCACGGAAACACAAGGTACTACGACGGAAACGGACGCTCAAAAGGACGGGCGACAACCGACAGCAGCGGAACAACAAGATACTACGACAGCAATGGACGCTCCGCAGGACAGTCCACCACGGACAGAGGCGGAACTACCAGGTACTACGACGGACATGGACGCTCCGCAGGACAGTCCTCCAACGGCAGCCGATCCCCTGCAGCCGAAGGATGGAGGTTCATCAACAAATAACACGCAACGCCCTCCACCTACACCAGGCAAATATTACGACAAGAACACTCTGAAAGAGAGGACGCCACGACAGAACACTGCCGATGAAGAAAATACGCTGGAAAACAATCCTCAAATGGACAACCGCCACGCTGGCTCTACTGGCCGCAATTGTCATAGTGGCGGTTGTCCTTCTCCCCACGGTCTTCGGATACCCGCGCTGGTTCAGGGAGGCAATCGCAAACGGATTCGTCCAGCAAAACGGCACCTGCACCATCTCGGCAATCAGGGGAAACATATTCACAGGACTTGAACTGGCGGAGATCCAAATCGAAGTCTACACCGACCTCGGAACCGTCTGCTTCAACACCCCCTGCGCAGAACTCCACCTCAGACCCGCAAGCCTCCTCCGGGGAAAGTTCGTCATGAGGGAACTCAGGGTCACACGGGGAGAGGCATGCCTCAATGTCACGCCCCAGGATAACGAGGAGAGCCCTGTCAAAATCTCGCTCCAGAAAATCCAGGGAAAACTCCAGACTACCCTGAAAAACAAGACAATCGTCGACATCGACGGAATCCTCCAGGGAGTCCCCGTCTCTGTCGTCGCTACACTGGACGACAAGGAGCCACCACGACAAGACCGCGATACGACACCCCCCGACACAAAGGACACAGAACCCAACGAAACGGAGGCACGGGAATACGCCGACGGACAAGGCCAGATGCCGGAAACACGCCCGACTCCAACAACCATCCCACGCAACCTGATCGGGGATATCCTCGATGAAATCGACATGGTGACCGACAGCGCGGGAGAGGCATACATAAAGGTCAATGTCGCCGGAAACGCATCCTTCCCGGAATCTCTCGAAATCGCAGGAGAAGGGGGAATCGTCGACGCAGTCATCAAAGGCAGGGCGGTCTCCTCCGCACGCATCAGGTTCTCATTTAGTCATAACTTGTTGAAAATCAATAAGTTACATATATTATACAATCCAAACGAGATGGTGGACATCGAGGCCCGGATGGACTTTGACGCAGGAATGGTCGCGGCACGCGCCACGGGGGAGCTGATGCCCCAGACCCTCCTGCGGCTCCTTATGCTTCCACAGGAGACCCTCCCCCAATTCCTGAAGTTCACAAGCCCCCTCGCCTTCCAGGGAGTACTTCCCGAATGCCCCCTGGACCCCGCGGCCTTCTCGCCGACAATGGATTTCTCCTGCCCCGGAATCACGGTCGAACAACTGAAGCTGCGCAATGCACGCGGGCGCTTCGCCCTCAAGGACGGGCTCCTGCGCCTCGAAGGAGTCTCCGTGGGCCTTGGCGAAAACTCCGGACACTCCATCTCCGGAGAAATGACTCTTTCACTTGCCGACTCCATGGTCAAGGGCAATCTTTCAGGCACTGTCGACCTGGGAAGCACCCTTCGCGGCCTCGGGGTGATTTCCAGCCGCAACACGCCCTTCGATGCCTTCACAAACGCAGAGTTCAAGGCCTCCCTCGCCCCCTCCCCCATAAAGGAGTGGCGCAAGTGGCACGCCGCACTCCTCGTCTCACAGAAACAAAGCGCCCTGGCAAAGCTGCCTCTCCAGAATCTGGCGATGAAGCTCACGCTCTCCGACCTGAAGCTCAATCTCGACGCAGAGGCCGCAATCTCAGACGAGGAGCCAAATCTCCTGAAAATCCACGCGGAAACCTCATTCCCGGAATCCAATGGCAACTTGACCATCGCAGTCAGGCCATGCGTCAGAATCGGAAGCAGGACCGCCCTCGAGGCAAATGCGGAAATCATCCTGGACCCGGACTTCGAAACCATCGCCATCAACAACGGAAAATGCTCGTTCCTGCCAGAACTCGTCTTCAGGGTCCTGGAAAGACCATGCCAGCTCGGAAAGGACTTCCCGCTGACGTGGTTCGTCTCTGACAAACCCTCCATGCTCACATTCCAAATGCCGGAATACCGATGGCACGCGCCAAAGGACTCCTGGGACTGGGATACAAACGACTGGACAATCACCGGACACTTCGACACTGGGGAGACAAGGCTCCTCAAAACCGACTTCTCCTCCGTCTCCGCAAATGTCGTCATCGATAAAAGGCACGTCGAATTCAATTCGCTCAACGGAATCCTGGCCAACAAGAAGGGGACTCTCTCGGGAAATCTCAAAATCCAATACAGCCCCCTGCGGCTGAATTTCGAGAAGATCGCCATCCACGGACCGCCGCTGGCATTCGCGGAACTCATCTACTCCGACGAGGCAATCGCAGTATACAGGGACATCTGGAAGGAGTTCCAGCCGGCAGAGGGGTTCTCATCCGAAATCATCGCGGACTCCCTGGAATACAAGGACCTCCCGGACGGGGAATGGACATTCACGATGGAGGGAAGGTTCAGCCAAAAGGACTTCGCATACTCGGGACTCCCCATGGAACGAATCTCCGCTGACATCAGGCTGGAACTCCCAAACGAGGACAGACTCCTCCTGACTAATATCAAGGTCACCGAGGCAGACGGAGAGGAGGAGTCGCTCACGGGAAGGCTGACAATGGGATTCAAAAACGGAATCGCAGGAGTCTTCCATTGCGAAAAGGGAGAAGGAAACATCCATATCCTGGAACTGCTGAAGAGAATCTTCCCTGGAATCAAAGGACACCTGGACGAATTCGACCTGCCGCCGGATGCAAGGTTCACGTGCGAGGGGGCATTCCACAGCGGCACGACGCTCTCACTGGCAATGCAGGGAACCATCGAAAGCAAGTCCATCAAATATAGAAAACTGGAAATCCAAAATATCAACGGAAACTGGAAGTCGTCAAACGCAAGATTCTCGTGGGACATCCCACAGGCGGAACTCTTCGGGGGAAAAATCGCCACCACGGGATCATATAACATCAATCTCAATCAAAGCGAGTTCCTGGCAGTCGCAAAGGAAATCCCGCTGGCACACCTACTGCAACTCGCAAAGGGAAAACTCGTCGACGAAACCCCGGATGTCAAAAAGTACGAGACAGAGGACCTTCCAGGAAAAACCGACGTGGACGGACACTTCTTCCTGCTCCACGGATGGGCCGGAAAACCGCTGCACGTCGAAGGAAGCGGAAAGCTGAATCTCTATGACATGGACCTCTGGAGGGTTCCCACGCTCACCACGCTCGGAAAAATCATCGCCGGAGGAACATTCAATTTCTTCTCAAAGGACAAAATCGCCTCCCTCGGAAAAATCTCGACCCTGGACACAAATTTCGAGTGCCACGGAAATTCAATCGTATTCCGGGACATCCGAACCGACGGCTCATTCATCGCACTCAATGGAAACGGGGAGTACAGACTCGACACAAACCAGATGTACTTCGAGGTCTCAGGCAAACTCCTTAAGTCCGTCAGCATTATCTCATGGCTCCTCAGGCCAATCTCATGGGCATTCAACGCGGAATTGACAGGAACCCCGCAAGACCACGAGTGGAGACTGCGCTCCGCGCTCAGAAAGCTCTTCAAATAGGAAACTTGAAAAAGTAAACGCACCTTCGCAGGAGTAAACGCACCCTGAGGTGAA